>NZ_CBDTNW010000033.1:0-15061 GCF_965361815.1 Rubneribacter sp. | reverse complement strand
GGAGCTTCTGCGCATGTCGGTGGCCTCGGCGGGCAACGACCACCGCCTGGGCGCGAACGAGGCGCCGCCGGCCATCATCTCCATGTTTCTGGGCGACGAGCTGGGGGCCATCGTGGACGCGCTCGTGGACGAGCACGAGTACGCCAGCGCCGAGAAGGTGGCCATGGATTTGGGCGTGGCCGTGCTGCCGAGCTTCCTCAAGGACAACACGGACCGCAACCGCACCTCGCCGTTCGCGTTCACGGGCAACAAGTTCGAGTTCCGCATGCCGGGGTCGAACGTGAACCTGTCCGACTGCAACATGGTGCTCAACACCGCCATGGCCAAGAGCCTGAAAGACTTCGCCGACGCCCTCGACGGCGTGCCGGAGGGCGAGTTCGAGGCGGCGGCCATCGCGTATGTGCGCGATACGCTGAGGGCGCATCGCCGCATCATCTTCAATGGCAACGGCTACTCCGACGAATGGCAAAAGGAGGCCGCCCGCCGGGGGCTTGCCAACCATCGCACCACGGCCGATGCGCTGCCGTGCTTCGTGGAGCGCAAGAGCGTGGAGCTGTTCGAGATGTTCGGCGTTCTGAGCGAATCGGAAGCGCAGAGCCGCTACGAGGTGAAGCTGGAGAAGTACAACAAGCTGCTCAACATCGAGGCGCGCACGATGAAGCGCATGGTGCGGCGCACCTACCTGCCCGCGGTGAACGCCTATGCGGCGGAGATCGCCTCCGCGCGGGCGGCCCTTGTGGCGGCGCGCCCGGACGGACCGGTCAGGCAGCAGGAGGCGCTGCTCGACACCTTGCTTGCCGGCATTGATGAAATCGACGTGCAGCTGTGCGCTCTTGACGACGCGCATCGCGGCGTTGAGCAGATAGAGGACCAGCAAAAGCGCGCGGATGCCTACGCTCACGAGGTCATTCCGCTGATGGACAAGCTGCGCGCTGCGGTGGATGCCATGGAGACGGTGACCGACCGCGACCATTGGCCGGTGCCCACCTACAACGACATGCTCTTCTACGTGTAGGCGCCCTGCCAAACGTTTCGCGCTTTGCGTTGGGGAGGCTTCTGCCCCGTGCTCTCCGTGTGGAGCACGGGGCAGTTTGCTAGGTGCGGGAGGCAAACGATGCCGAAGCGGGCGCTGCGGGGTTGTCGCCGGATCCCATGCGGCTGGGCCCGACATTGCTTTTGCCGGGATGCCGCCAGGCGCTGCCGAACCCGCTACGGCCTGCTACGGATCCGCTGCGTTTCGCTACATGGTTTCTTTGATGCGGCGGACAGCTTCGGTCAGGCGCTTGTCGGGCGTGGTGAGCGAGATGCGTATATATCCTTCGCCGCCCGGGCCGTAGCCGCTGCCAGGGGTGACGATGACATGCGCCCGCTCCAGCAGCTTGGTGGCAAACGACGCGGACGTCTCGCCGTCGGGCACCTTCGCCCACACGTAGATGGTGGCCTTCGGCGCGGCGCACTCAAGCCCGATGCCGCGCAGGGCGTCCACCACGAGGTCGCGGCGGCGCTGGTAGAGCGCGCAGAGGTCGGACACGCAGCGCTGGTCGCCGGAAAGCGCGGCGATGCCCGCCTCCTGCACGGCGGTGAACTGACCCGAGTCCAGGTTGTTCTTCACGGTGCCCAGCGCGCGCACGGCCTGCTCGTTGCCGCAGGCGAACGCGATGCGCCAGCCGGTCATGTTGTAGGACTTCGACAGGCTGAAAAACTCGATGCAGCATTCCTTGGCGTGCGGGCGTTCCAAGATGGAAGGCGCGCGGTAGCCGTCGAAGCAGATGTCGCAGTAGGCGTTGTCGTGTGCGAGCAGAAGGTCGTGCTCTTGGCAAAACGCGATGGCGCGGTCGAAGTACCTTTCGGTGGCGCAGGCGCCCGTGGGGTTGTTCGGGTAGCCGAGGAACATGATCTTGGCCTTGGCCAGCACCTCTTCGGGCACGTGGGAGAAGTCGGCCAGGAAGCCGTCCTCCTCGCGCATGGGCATGAAGTAGGTGTTGGCGCTTGCCAGCACGGCGCCGCCCGAATACACGGGGTAGCCGATGGAGGGCGCCAGCACGTAGTCGCCGGGATCCAAAAACGCGGTGTGCAGGTGCGCGATGCCCTCCTTGCTGCCGATGAGCGCGAGCACTTCTGCGGCCGGATCCACCTCCACGCCGAAGCGGCTGCGCATCCATGCGGCGGCCGCCTGGCGAAACGCCGTCGAGCCGGCGTAGTCGGGGTATTGGTGGTTCTTCGGATTGCGGATGGCCTCGGCCATGGCGTCCACGATGTGGGTTGGCGTGGGGGTGTCGGGGTCGCCGATGCCCAGCGAGATCACATCGACGCCGCGCGCGGCGAGCGCGTCGCGTTTTTCGTCTATTTGGGCGAACAGGTAGGGGGCCAAATGGTCGAGGCAGGTGGCGGTTCTCATGGGGATGTTTCCTTTCGTGGTTGGGGCCGGGGTCTGCGGGGCCGGCGGCGCTGGCGGGAGGGGCCGGCGGGATCGGCGAGGCCTGCGGGGCCGACATGCGGCGCCAAAGCCGGCCTGTGGCGTCAGGGTAGCGCGTCTAAGGGGACGCTGCCCGAAAAGCTCTCCTGCGCGGGGCCGGTCATCAGCACGTGCCCGTCGTCGTCCCAGACGATGCGCAGCGTGCCTCCGCGCAAAAGCACGTCGCTTTTGCGCCCCGCGCGCCCGGTCAGGCAGGCCGCCACCGCGGTCGCGCATGCGCCGGTGCCGCACGCCATCGTCTCGCCGCAGCCGCGCTCGAACACGCGCATGGCGATGCCGTCCGGCCCCACTGCGGCGAACTCCACGTTCGTCTTCTCGGGGAAGGCTTCGTGCGTCTCAAAGTACGCGCCGATGCGCTCCACGTCGAATTGGCTCACGTCCTCGTTTTCAAGGAAGCAGACGGCGTGGGGGTTTCCCATCGACACGCAGGTGAAGGTGAAGCTTCCCCAGGGGGATGAAAGCCGAAGCGCGCCTGCGTACGGCTGGCCGTCGGGCGAGGTGGCGTCAGGTGCGGCGCTCACCGGCACGCGGGCGGGGTTGAGCACGGGTTTTCCCATGTCGACGGTGGCGTAGACGAGCTTGCCCGCGTCGTCTGCCTCAAACGTGATGGGCTTGGGGCCTGCGAGGGTGTCGGCCACCAAGCGGTGCGCGCTCGCCTCTGCCAGGCCGCGATCCACCAGGTACTTCGCAAAGCAGCGCACGCCGTTGCCGCACATCTGCGCCAACGTGCCGTCGGCGTTGATGTAGTGCATGTAGGCTGCGCATTCGGGGCGCGTGGAGGGGCGCACCAAAATGACGCCGTCGGCCCCTATGCCGAAGTGCCGGTCGCAAAGGTGCGCCACCTGGCTTGCGGAAAGCTCGACCTCGCAGGCAAGGTCGTTGATCATGACGAAATCGTTGCCCAGCCCGTGCAGCTTGGCGAATTCGAGGGCTCCCTCCACAGGCTCCTCCTTCCTTTTGACTTTCCCACCCATGTTAGCGCGCGAAAGGGCGTTCCCGCCCCCGATTTAACAGAGCTTTTACCTCTGCGGACGCGCAGGCCGCAGGGTTGCGGCGCGGGGGCGGAGCCGCGCCGCGCGGGGGGCAGGGCCGTAGCGCGTGGGGTCGCAGGACTGCGGCGCGCAGCCGCTGCGGGCAGGGGCCTTGACGGGCGCGGGCGGTTGCACCGCGCGGGCCTTGGAAAGCCCCGTCCGGCATCTTGATTTCCGGCAGGCCCCCGTCTATCATGTGCTGGCATGTTTTGGACGGCATCCGGCGAACCGGGAGGAAGCGAGGGAGCGTGAAGAAGGGCCTGCAGACGTTTCCGCACGTCGCAAGCGCGGTTTTCGACGAGGAGCAGACGGACGGCTTCGTGGAGGAGATGCGGTCCATGGCGCTTGGCCTGGTCCTTCAACTGGACGAGGACCCCTCGGGCATGCGCGCGCAGGGGCATGGCGACGCCCTTGCGCCCACCGGGTGCACCTTTCGGCTGGCCCAGCGCTCGGACATCCCGACGATCTGCGACATGCGCTGCGCCCAGTCGGCGGAGTACTGGGAGCTTGCCCCCTCGGCCGACGCACTGCGCCTGTTCCACGCCGAAACGGAGGCGTACCTGAGCCGCACGCTCAACCGCAGCGTGTTCGTGGGGTTGGTGGAGCGCGGGGGAGAGGCGGTTTCCATGTCGGGCTTGGAGGCCGCCGACCGCATGCCCGTCATCAGCGCGCACGGGGGCGCCCAGCGGGCGGCCACGGTGATCGCCTGCTACACGCCGCCTCAGCACCGCGGGAAGGGCTACATGCGGCGCATGCTGGCGGCTTGGACGAGCATGGCCCCCATGCTGGGCCTCGACACGCTCTACATGGAAACGCACAACCACTCGATGCGCCACCTGGCGCTGGCCGCCGGCTACGAGCACGTCTCGGACAAGTTCCGCCTCTCCCTGCCCACCCCCGACGTGTTCCCCCACGGCGGCGATCCGGGCGCCCGCCCGGTGTCGCTGTAGGCGCGACAGACGGCAGGGGGCCGCGCGGCGGGCTCAGCCCAGGGACACGGTTGCGACGGTGCTCACGGGCGCCAGGGGCGATTCAAGCTCCGCCGAGTAGGCCGCCGCTGCCTCCGAGGGGTCCTGTCCGGCCTCGATTGCCGCCATCAGCGACGCCCAGCCCTGCTCGTCGGGGGTGACCAGCCACAGCCCGCCGGCCTCGTCGTCGATGCCGCCGGTGAAGGGGCCCGTCGTGGCGTGCACGGTGATCTGCGTTCCCGACGCCAGCTCCTCGGCCCAGGCCGTCTGCGTCTCCAGCGGCACGTTCGTGGACACGAATCCCTGCAGCGCCGAAAGCAGGGCCCCGGTCTGCGCCGGATCGGAGAAGGCGAGCCTTATCAGGCCCACCATCATCTGCCGGTTGATCGTCTGGCGCATCATGTCCTGCTCAAGCCCGTAGTCTCCGTAGCTCGTCCGGGTGCGGGAGAGCGCCATGGCGCGCCATGGCGTGAGCGTCTGCTCGCCGGCGGCAAACACCTCGTTGGGGTGGTCCTTCGTGTAGAAGCTGTAGTCAAGCGCGTAGGGCAGGTTCACGTCCAGCCCGCCGAAATGCCCGATGATGTTTTGGAATCCGTCGAATCCCACGACCACGTACTGGGTGACCTCCACGCCCGTCACCTCGGACACGGCGGCGCACTGCGCCTCCGGCCCGCTGCTTGTGTACACCTGGTTGAGCTTGTCCGCATGCCCGTCGGCGAACACGTGCTTGGTGTCGCGCGGGACGGTGACGAGGGCGATCTGCCCGCGTTCGAAGTCCAGCCGCATGAGCATCATCAGGTCGGCGTGGCCCGGCGTGTAGTTCTCCCACGCGTCGTCGCCGATGATCAGGATGTACTCGGGCTCGGGTGCCGGGCGCTCGGGTTCGGGCGCGTCGCTGACCGCCGCGCCGTCGAACGCCTTCTGCGCCGACGCCTCCTCCTGGGGCTGGGCATCGGGCTCGGTTCGGGCTGCCGAGCACGAGCACGAGGCCAACAACGCAACCGCGAGCAGCGCCGCTGCGGCCAGTGCCGCCGCGCGCATCCTTGGCGCGACGGACGTTCTTTTTACGAGCATGGTGCGCATGGGCGCCGCCTTTCCTCGTCGGTTTCAAGGTTGGGACGTTCCATGATAGCGCGATGCGGCGCGTTTTGGCGGCAAGACGTTGACGAATAGGGCGCTGTTGCCGTTATAATGACTTCTTTGAGATTTCAACGGAAGGAATACGATGGCATCTACCGGCGCGCCCGCACGCTCCTCGTGGTCGGGCAAATGGGCGTTCATCTTGGCCGCAGCCGCCTCGGCGGTGGGATTGGGCAACATGTGGCGCTTCCCGTACCTGGCCGCCAAATACGGCGGCGGGACGTTTCTCATCACCTATCTGGTCCTGGTGTTCACGTTCGGCGTGTCCATGCTGCTGCTGGAGATAGCGCTTGGCCGCAAGACCGGGCAGTCCACCATCGGCGCGTTCAAGCAGTTCGGCAAAAAGTACGCCTTCATCGGCGTGCTCGCCTCCATCGTGCCCTTCATCATCACGCCGTACTACTGCATCATCGGCGGCTGGGTGGCCAAGTACACGGTGGGCTATCTGGTCGATGGCCCCGAGGCGCTGGCGGCAGACGGGTTTTTCACCGGGTTCATCACGGGCGGGGCGGAGAGCTTCTTGTGGATGTTCCTGTTCATGGCCGTGGTGTACGTGGTGGTTTCGCTGGGCGTGAAGGGCGGCATCGAGAAGGCCAATCTGTTCATGATGCCGGCGCTCATCGTCATGGCGGTGGCCATCGCGGCCTACACGCTCACCATGCCCGGCGCGCTCGACGGCGCGCTGTACTACCTGGTGCCCGACTTCTCCAAGTTCTCTCCGGAGCTGGTCATCGGGGCGCTGGGGCAGATGTTCTACAGCCTGTCGCTGGCCATGGGCATCATGGTCACCTACGGATCCTACCTTGACAAGAAGTCCAGCCTCACCTCCAGCGTGGTGCGCATCGGCGGCTTCGACGTGGGCGTGTCGTTCTTGGCCGGCCTCATGATCGTGCCGGCCGCGTTCGTGGCCATGGGTTCGGGCGAGGCGGTGGCGGCCAACTCCGGCCCGTCGCTCATGTTCGTCATCCTGCCCCAGGTGTTCGGCGACATGGGCACGGCGGCCACCGTGGTGGGCTTCCTGTTCTTTTTGCTGGTGCTGTTCGCGGCCCTGACGAGCGCCATCTCGCTCACCGAAACCTGCGTGTCCATCGTTCAGGACGGCGCGGGCTGGTCGCGCAAAAAGTCGCTGTTTGCAGTGGTGGCGGTGGTGACGGTTGCCGGCGCGTTCGTGAACCTGGGGTACAACGGCCTGTCATTCATCGAGCCTTTGGGCGCGGGCACGTCGCTGCTCGACTTCTTCGACTTCCTGTCGAACTCGGTGATCATGCCCATCGTGGCGTTGCTCACCTGCGTGTTCGTGGGATGGATCATCAAGCCGAAGGCCATCGTGGACGAGGTGGAGCTTTCCGGGCCCTTCCGGGCGTCCGGGTTCTGGACGGTCATGATCAAGTACGTGGCCCCGGTGCTCGTGGTGGTCATCATGGTGGCGTTCGTCGCGCAGACGTTCGGCATCGTCACCTTCTAGCGCAGGCGGCGCGGCGCCTTGCGGGGCGCTTCGGCGGTCTGCTGCGGAGGCGTGTCGTTTGGCCTTGGAGGCCCCTGTGGGCGCTGCGCGCTTGCGGGCCGCCCACGGACGCGCCGGACGCGTCCGTGCCGAGCGCGGCCTCTGCGTGCGCCGTGCGCCTGCGGATCCCCTCCCGCTGCTTCGCATACGCTGCGACCCGCCCTCCCTCGTCGGGGCGGGCGGGTTTTGCTATCATGGTGCGAAACGTTTCGCACCGCTTTGAGAAGGAAGTTCCATGTCGCTTTCCATCGGTATCGTCGGGCTGCCCAACGTGGGCAAGTCCACGCTGTTCACCGCGCTCACCAACAAAGGCGGGCTTGCGGCCAACTATCCGTTCGCCACCATCGAGCCCAACGTGGGCGTGGTGCCCGTGCCCGATTCCCGGCTCGACCGATTGGCCGAGATCGACCATCCGGCGCGCATCGTGCCGGCCACGGTCGAGTTCGTTGACATAGCCGGGCTTGTGGCCGGAGCGTCGCAGGGCGAGGGGCTGGGTAACCAGTTCTTGGCGAACATCCGCGAGACGGACGCCATCTGCGAGGTGGTGCGCTTCTTCGGCGATCCGGACGTGGTCCACGTGGCGGGCCGCGTGGACCCGCAATCCGACGTGGAGACCATCAAGACCGAGCTCATCTTGGCCGACATGGCCACCATAGAAAAGGCGCTGCCTCGCTTGGAGAAGGAGGCCAAGCGCGACAAGGCGGGCGCTGCGAAGGTGGCCGCCGCGCAGAAGGTGCTCGCGGGCCTGAACGAGGGACATCGCGCGCGCACGCTGAACCTGGACGACGACGAGCGTTCGGCCTTGTACGATCTGCACCTGCTCACGATGAAGCCCATGCTCTACATCGCCAACGTGGACGAGGATCAGCTGGACGCCGACCTACCCGAGATCGACGGCTGCGCGCCGGTGCCCATCTCTGCGAAGGTGGAGGCCGACCTGGCCGAGCTCGACCCGGCCGAGGCGCGCGAGTACCTGGAGGCCATAGGCCTTGAGGAGAGCGGCTTGGCGCGCCTGGTGCGCGAGGCGTACAAGCTGCTGGGCCTGCAAAGCTACTTCACCAGCGGCGAGACGGAGACGCGCGCTTGGACCATCCCCGTCGGCGCGAAGGCGCCGCAGGCCGCTGGCGTCATCCACACCGATTTCGAGCGCGGCTTCATCAAGGCCGAGACCGCCTCGTTCGCCGACTACTCTGAGCTGGGCGGCGAGAAAGGCTGCCGCGACGCCGGCAAGCTGCGCCAGGAGGGCAAGGAGTACGTGGTGCAAGACGGCGACGTCATGCACTTCAAGTTCAACGTGTAGGGGAGGGGCCGCAGGCTGTGCCGGCGGGCGGCTGGCCGAACGCCGAGCCGGCGGCCGCAGGTTGCGCCCGAACGGCCGCCGGGTATGCTCGAGCGGCCGCTCGAGCGCGCAGCCTGCGGCCGCCAGGTGCGCCCGAACGGCTGCGGCAACGCGGTTCGGGCCGGATCGGGGCAATTGGCCCGATTGTGACCGGGTCAGCGCGGCTCCGGACTGCTTTCCGCCCCTCTTGCGCGCCTCTGCGCTTTCCGACGTTCCCTCTGCGCCCTTTTCATGCCCCTTTTGCGCCTTCCAGCATCCCTCTTGCGTCTCCCGGCGCCCCCTCTTGCATCCCTTCTGCGCCTCCAGGCGTCCGCAACGGTAAGGAATCAGAAACTTTTCGCTATTCTGTTACTGTATCGTATGCGCAATTGGAGAGTGATGCAAAATGCAGGGGGAGGGAGCAATCTTGGAAGAGATGCTATCGTCTGCGGGTTATATCTTGGAGACGGAGCGCCTGATCCTGCGCGAGATGGTGCAGGGCGACCTCCCCGCGCTCTGCGCCATGCTGCAGGATCCGGAGGTCATGTACGCCTACGAGGGGCCCTTCTCGGACGCGGAGGCGCAGGCGTGGCTCGACGGGCAGCGGACGCGCTACCGTGAGGACGGCGCTTCCTCCTTGACCTAGAGCCGGCTCCAGGGGCTATGATGCGGCGGCAGGCCGGGAGGGATCGAGAGAGAGGAGGCGCCCATGACCGTGGAAACAGGTTTCGGGCAGGAGGTGGGGGTTGAGCCGCTGGGGGAGTTCTTCGCCCGCACGCCGCGGCTGGCGGTGGCGTTCTCGGGCGGGTGCGACTCGTCGTACCTGCTTGCGGCCGCCGTGCGAGCAGGTTGCGAGGTGCGGGCCTACGGGGTGCGTACGGCGTTTCAACCCTCGTTCGAAACGCAGGACGCCCTGCGCCTGGCGCGCGAGCTGGGGGCGGACTTTCAACTCATCGGCGCCGACGTGCTCTCCCGCGCCGACATCTGCGCCAATCCGCCCGACCGCTGCTATAGGTGCAAGACCTTCATCTTCTCCACCATCCTCGAGCATATGGCCAAAGACGGCTTCGGCGTTCTGGCCGACGGCACCAACGCCACCGATGACCCCGCGAACCGCCCCGGCTTCCGCGCGCTTGCGGAGCTGGGCGTGGTGTCTCCTTTGCGTCGAGCCGGCCTGACCAAGGACGGCGTTCGCGCAGCATCGCGCGATTTGGGCCTGTTCACGGCTGGCAAGCCCAGCTTCTCGTGTCTGGCCGTGCACGTGCCCGCCGGCAAGCCCCTCACCGCGGCGTCGCTTGCCCGCGCGGCCCAGGCCCCGGCTGCCCGCGCCGCCGCAGCGGCCCGGCGCGAGGGCGGCTTGGCGTAGGGGAAGGTGTATACTGGCCGATGCCCTGTAACGAACCGGCCCGGACGACCGCCCGAGCGTTCGTCCGCCTTGGAAAGGACCGCCCATGCTTTTGGCGCCGCTTGCGCACGCTGCGCGCACCGACTACGCATCCGACCGATTCAGGAAAGCCTATGCCTTCCTGGAGCGCGAGGACTTGTCCGCGCTGCCGCTCGGCCGCACCGACATCGACGGCGACGAGGTGTTCGCCCTCGTCAGCGAGTACGACACCGCTCCCGCGCCCGATCTGAGGATGGAGGCGCATCGCCGCTACTGCGACATCCACTGCATGGTGTCGGGCGAGGAGCTGATCCAGTACGCCCCGCTCGAGGGCCTCATAGAGATAGGGTCCTTCGACGAGGAGGCGGACGGCGGCAGGTACGGCACGCCCCCGTGGTGCAGCAGCATCGTTCTGCGCGCCGGGCAGCTGGCCGTGTTCGCCCCCGGGGACGCCCACAAGCCGGGCTGCTCGTTCGGCGCGGCGAAGCCGGTGCGCAAGGTGGTCGTGAAGGTGCTGGCCTAGCCGGTTCGGAAAACGGCCGCCTGGTTGCGCGGGCGTCGGGCCCTGGTGGCAGGGCGGGGCCTCTATCGCGCCTCGGCGAGCCTTCGGAGCAGCCCGCGCACCTCCGCGCTGTCCCTGAGGGCGAAGCGCGCGCGGGTGGGGCCGTTCCCCACGTGCACGGTCCATGCCTCCTTGGGCGCCGCGCCGAACATGTCCTCGTCGGTGAGATCGTCCCCGGCGACCAGAAGGAACCCGAACGCGGGGTCGCGCAGCCATCGCTTGGTCGCGGCCCCCTTGTCCACGCCCTGCGGCCGCATCTCGAGCACCTTGCTCCCTTCCAAAAGCGAGAGCCCCTGCGCGGACGGAAGGTCGTCAAGGGCGTTCTTGGCTTCGATGACGCGCCGTTCCGCCAGCTCCTGGCTGCAGGTGCGGTAGTGCCAGGCGATGGAGAAGTCCTTCTCCTCCAGAAACGATCCGGGGGTCCTGTCCACGAACTCCGCCAAAACGGCGCGCACCTCGTCTTTCCAGGAGGTTTCGAGCGGTTTGAGCAGGGTCCAGGAGGGCCGTGCGGCCGCAAGGTGCCTGGCCGCCGCCGGAGGGAGCGCGCGCATCCACGCGCCATGCTCGGCCACCAGGTTGACGGGCAGCCGTCCAAGCCACGCCTCCAGCGTCGATCGCTTGCGTCCGGAAACCACCACCACGTCGTTTCCCTCGCGCTCGCCCAGACGGCGCAGCAGCTCCAGCAGCTCCTCGTCGGGAAAGGCTTGGGCGGGGTCGCCCGTCAAAGGCGCGAGCGTGCCGTCGTAGTCGAGCAAAAGGGCTCGGCGCGGCGCCTTCTTGAACGCCTCGACCAGGCGCGAGACCGGCTTTGGGCCCAAAAGGCGCGCGCTCAGCCCCGCTTGCCTCCTCTTGACGTCGCGCATCGCGCCCAAAAACTCGCTCGCCCACATCTGCGAGGTGTAGCGCGCAAGGCGGCGCTGCATGGGGGCGTTGCGGCGGCGCTGCTCGCCTTCGGGCATCGTGAGGGCGAGCAGCATGGCGTCGGCCGTCGCGCCCCGGTCGAAGGGGTTCACGAGAACGGCCTCGTGCAGCTCGTAGGCGGCTCCCGCCATCTCGGAGAGCACGAGCACCCCCGTCCCGTCGTCGTGGCAGGCTAGGTACTCTTTGCACACCAGGTTCATGCCGTCGCGCAGCGGGGTGACCAGCATGACGTCGCTGGCGGCGTACAGGCCGATCAGCCGGTCGAAGGGCAGCGCGCGGTAATAGTAGTCGACCGGCGTCCAGCCCAAGGTGGCATGCTTTCCGTTCACCTGCCCCACCAGCTCGTCGATGCGCTTCTTGAGGGCGCGGTAAGAGGGCACGTTCTCGCGCGAGGGGACCGTGACCAACGTCAGCGTCACGCGGCCCTTCCATTCGGGGTGGCGGTCGAGGAACGTGTCGAAGGCCAGAAGGCGCTCCGGGATGCCCTTGGAGTAGTCGAGCCGCTCCACCGAGAGCATGGTCTTGCAGCCGGCACGGCCCTTTTCGCCGTCGCGCTCCTTCCCTCCGCAGCGGATCCGCAGGCCGCGCGCGGCGTGGCGGAAGCGCTCGTAGTCGATGCCGAGGGGGAACGCGTCGGCGCGCGCGAGGCGCCCGTCCGCCGCGATGGTCCCGCTCGCGTTCTCCACGCCGGCAATGCGCCTGCAGCTTGAGAGGAAATGGCGGACGTAGTCGTAGGCGTGGAACCCTATGAGGTCGGCCCCCAGCATGCCGCGCAGGATCTCCTCGCGCCATGGGGCCATGCGGAACGTCTCGTAATCGGGGAAAGGTATGTGCAGGAAGAACCCGATGGCCGCGTCGGGCAGCGCCTCCCGCAGGAGCGAGGGGAGCAGCATGAGGTGGTAGTCCTGCACCCACACGGCGTCATCGGGCCGCACCTCGGCCAGCACCGCGTCGCGGAAGCGCTCGTTCACGCGGACATAGGCGGCCCAGTCGTCCTCGTCGAACATGGCGAATTGGGGGAATCCGTGGAACAGCGGCCAGACGGCCGAGTTGGAAAGCCCCTCGTAGTACCGCTCGTAGTCGTTGGGATCTAGGAGCACGCTGCGGCAGGAGCGCGCCGTCAGGGCGTTTTCCAGGCGCTTCCGTTCCCGGCGGGAGGCGCTCTCAAGGCCCTCTGCGCATCCGATCCACAGGTTGCCCTCCCGCTCGTGCAAAGGCCCCAACCCCGTGGCAAGGCCGCCCACGTTGCGCACGGCGCGCAGGCCCCCCTTCCCGTCGTCTTCCATTCGAAGCGGCAGCCGGTTGGACACGATGACGACGCGCCCCTTAGCGTCTGCGCCGGGGGAGGGAGATGCGGCGTTGCGGGGCGCCTTTGCGTTGTCATGCGTCATGGGGTCACCTTCTCTATCGGTGCTCGTCATTGTAGGCGAGAGCCGAGGGGTCTTCGTTTCGCCTGCGGCTCCGTTGCGGCCCCGTAGCATTGCCGTGACCGTTTCGTCCGCCCGCCGCGCGCCTCTTCGGAGCCGACGTTTCGGATGCGTGGCGGTTCTTCGAAGCGACGCGCCCGGCGCCTTTGGGAGCGCCCCGTCGTGGTAAGATTGCACGGAGCACCCAAGCACTGCAAGAAGGACGGACATGCACACCTACGTAGCCCATTACTCCTCGCCGGCGGCCTCGGACGTGCGGGCGAAGGGTTTGTTCGAGTTCGAGAGCGCCTCCCGCGCGGGAACGAAGGGCAACCAGCGCGACGCGCGGCTGAAGATGCTCGAGCTTTACGGGAAGGACGCCGTGTCGTGGAGCATCGTGCGCGTGGAGCGCAAAAAGGCCGCCGCAACGGCGTGCGACGAGCAGTTGGAGATGGATTTTCGCGCCCCGAAGCCCGAGCGCAAGCGGGCGAAGAGGAAGGAATGGTGGTAGCCGTCTTGTCCGACGGCCCGACCCGTTAAGGAGCATCATGAAGAAAAACCAGGTGAAGTACCTGAAAAACCTGTTGGAAACTCCGTCTGCGACCGGCACCGAAACGGCGGTGGCCGCCTTGGTGCGCAAGCGCTTGGCCAACACCGCCGACGAGATAGAGACCGACGTCATGGGTTCGGTCCACGCGCGCCTTTCCGGGCGCGGCGCGGGACCCTGCCTCATGCTTTCGGCCCACATGGACGAGATCGGCCTCATGGTCACCTACATCTCCGACGAGGGGTTCCTCTCCGTCGCCGCCGTGGGCGGCGTGGACGCGGCCATCCTGCCCGGCCTGCGGGTGGACGTGCACGCCTCCAACGCTTTCAAGCCCCTGCGCGGCGTGGTGGGGCGCAAGCCCATCCACCTCATCGACGCCGACGAGCGCAAAAAAGTCACGCCCATCGACCAGCTGGTGATCGACGTGGGCCTGCCCGCCAAGAAGGTGAGGAAGCTCGTCTGCGTGGGCGACGTCGTCACCTTCGGCGTGGGCTTCGAGCGTTTCGGCAAGGGCATGGCCGTCTCGCGCGCCTTCGACGACAAGGCCGGCGTGTGGGTGGCCACGCGCGCGATGGAGGAGCTGGCGCGGGCCGGCCGCGCGCAGGGCGACTTCGTGGTGGCGGCCACGGTGCAGGAGGAGATCGGCGTGCGCGGAGCCACCACGTCCGCCTACGGCGTGCGTCCCGACGTGGCCGTGGCGTTCGACGTGACGCACGCCACCGACTACCCGGGCATCTCCCAGGCGAAGTTCGGCAGGATCGTCTGCGGCCAGGGCCCTGTCATCGCGCGCGGCCCCAATATCAACCCCGAGGTGTTCGAGCGGCTGGTGGCCGCCGCCAAGGCCGAGGGCGTTCCCTACCAGGTGGAGGCCGAACCCGCCGTCACCGGCACCGACGCGCGCGCCATCCAGGTGACGCGCGGCGGCATACCCACGGGGCTTGTGTCCGTGCCGCTTCGCTACATGCACACGCCCACCGAGGTGGTGTGCCTGTCCGACTTGGAGGCCACGGTGCGCTTGCTCGTGCGTTTCGCGCTGGATTTGGGCGAGGGCGCCAGCTTCGTTCCGGGCATGGGCGGCGTGGCGAGCGACGCGCCTGCGGACGCGGAGTAGGGGAGCGCGCCGCCATGGGACGCGAGGCCATCACCATAGCGAAGAACCGCAAGGCGCTGCACGAGTACGAAGTGCTCGAGACGTTGGAGGCGGGCATCGAGCTGACGGGCACCGAAGTGCGCTCGCTGCGCGAGAGCCACTGCCAGCTGACCGACTGCTTCGCCCTTGTGAGGAACGGGGAGGTATGGCTGCACAACGTGCATATCCCGCCGTACTCGCACGGCAACATCGCCAACGTGGACCCCGACCGCAAGCGCAGGCTGCTCCTGCACAAAAAGGAGATCCGCCGCCTGCAGGAGCAGGTCAGGGAGAAGGGCATGGCCCTCGTGCCCCTGAAGATGTATTTCAAGGAGAACGCGCTTGTGAAGGTGGAGCTGGCCGTCGCGCGCGGCAAGAAGCTCTACGACAAGCGCGCCAGCATGGCGGCGCGCGACTCCAAGCGCGAGGTGGAGCGCGCTTTGAAGGAGCGCAGCCGCTAGGACAAGCGGCCGGCGCCGGCCTCGCGCCGCGCGCCGGCTCCGTGGCAGCGAACGGGAGGCCATCATGGACGAGGAGCAGAGGCTCGAGGAGCTGGAAGAGGTCGAGGAATTGGAAGAGGTCGAGGAGCCGGAGGCGTCGGAAGACGACGTCCGGGCAGAGGACGAGGACTACGAGCTGGTGGAGCTTGAGCTTGACGAGGACGACATCGTGCGT
>NZ_CBDTNW010000032.1:0-12736 GCF_965361815.1 Rubneribacter sp. | reverse complement strand
CGTTCGGATGAGTCTGGGAGCAGCTCGGGCGGGCATGGCGGAGCCGTGCCCTCAGACCCATCCGAACGCCCCCGGGCGCCCTCCCTCTCAGCCCAAAGGCCCAGGCGGCGCGGTCGCTCGGCGGTTCCGACCCGTTCGGCTGACTGGGAAAACAGCCTTCGCCATCCCGGTGTTCGGACGGCTTTGCAATTCAACCGGCATCCAACAATGAGCCACTTGCCACCAGCGCATCAGTCATCGAGCGGACGTCTCATCAACAAGAGAGCCCCATCACTCGCCTTTTCTTTCACCATCTTTTCCTCCCCCTTCGTCAAATAACTCGTCATACTCTTCAGCCAACGCCCCTATCGAAGCATTAATCTGCTCCGGTGATGGCAAATTGAAAGCATCCCGACCTGCAACGACTTCATCAAACAGGGGTGTCAAAAAGTCCCGAATAAAGTTCTCCTGATTATCCGCGCAGCGCATTTCTTCGAACAACTCTTTAATGCGCCTTTCTTCAACGCCGTTAAGTTTTTCAACAACGCACGACACCTCATGGCTATCAAGCATATACTCGCAAGCAAGCACGGAAACCATAGCGTTGAAGAAGCGTGCTGCGGCATCGGCATCGTCTTCTATAAAAACATCGCCCACCGCACCAGCCACCGCAGACCCAACCACTCCGCCCACAAAGCCGCCGACAATGCCAACCGCCGTCCCAACCCCAGGCGCTACAACCGTTCCGGCGGCACAAGCCGCTTTGCTCGCAACGGCACCGGCCGCAACCATCCCCGCCGCTCCGCCCGCCACCGACCCCGCAACAGACCCCATGTTCTTCGCAAACTGCGAACCAGACATCTTGTTATTCACCAGTCTATACACTTCTGGCGCAGAAAAAACAGCCATCGTGACCGCAGCCGTAACAGCATTTCCCCGAAGCACTTTCGCAAGTTGCTTCGAGGCGGCTGCCCCGTAAATCGGAGCCTTTCCACTAAGAGCCCGAAGTCCGTTGACCACAACTTGCGTTGCCCTATAGCCCATTTTCTGCACCAATAGCTGGCTTGGCGCAATAAGTGCATCAGCAAGCCCCGTACGCGATATCTGCGAAGCAAGCATATGCTGGGCAAAAGCAGTTCCGAACACCTGCGTTCCGGCAACGACGCCTGCCTGAATCGATTCCTCCAGATTCTCCGTGCTCCTGTAGGCGTTGAACACAGTCGCCACAAACGTTATCCCGAAAGCAGAAGTACACACCACCGCGCCAGTCCCGGCATCGTAGAGCAAAGACTCGATTGTTCCCGGTTTCGTAATATTCACCGCTTGGCGGTAGGTAAGCCTCCCTCGCCTCACGTACTGCTCAGCCAACGCGGGGTCCGACACTCCCTCAACTTTACCAGCCTCTATTTTTCGCCGAAACCCCTCGAGTACTTTCTCATATTGGTCTTTCGGAACCTCGAGCTGCATATCTTTGTAAAGATAATTCCCCGTATGAGAATCAAACGCCGCATTGAGAGAGCCGCGCCATGTCTTGTAATACTTTGTCTGTATGGAAGCACCGCCCACTATCCTATCGGCTCCACCTTTGGCGTTGTCTCTTCCCTTCCACTGAACGCGATTGCCGTGAAGGCGGTCGAGCATATTGTTTGCGCTCTCCGCCATCTCGCCATGCCCTGCGGGGTTACGCCTGGATGCGTGGTCGTATGCGTATTTCGATTCCGAAGCAATCGGAGCCATCGCTCCCGTCCCAACAGCCGATTCGAAAGATTGCCGTTCTTCGCAAACGCCAGGGACGGTCTCGCAGGCAGCAAGCGTAGCCGTCTTGGCGCGGCTCTCCTCCTCGGCAAGGTCTCTGCACGCCTGCATGAATTTTTTCCTGCATCGCTCGTCAACGCCCAGAACAACGTTGCCCTCGTCATCCGTGGAACACCAAGCCGCCTCGAAATCCTCCCATTGATAGTACGTCAGCACGGGCTTGTTGCCGCCCTCCGCGCCTCCCCGCACAGCACCGAAAGCGCTCACGTCGGACCTCACAAACACACCGCAATCGGTAACGGCAACACCGCTTGGTCTTAAATCGAACTCCGCATCCGCCCACAGAACGGTCTGCTCCCTTGGAATGGGAAACACTTCCTTGATGTTATCCGCGCACGTTCTCGTCAATTCAACGGGGCTATCTCCGAGCTGTTCGAGCATCGCATTCGCGCTGTCGATCTCTATCTCGCCGATAGCGCGCATCCTGACTTCTTCGTATTCTCGTAATTCCTTCTCTTTGCGCTCCCCGATAACAGCCTGGGCATTTTGGACAACGCTTCCAGCAGCATCGCCTACAGCGCCTAAAGCTCCTGAAATCGCGCCTCCCGTCTGCGCAGCAACCCCTCCTACGCCCTCGATTACGTTGCCAGCCGCCTCGCCTGCGGCATCCACCGCTTGCCCGGCAAAAGTTCCAGCGGCTTTCGCCGCATCGCCAATGCTTTTTTTGGCGTCATCCGCAAGCTTGAGCAAATCAAATCCACCCGCCATAATCTGCCTCCCGAAAACCTCTAACTCTTCTCCACCAGTTTGCGCAACCCACGCCCTAACTGGCTTCGATTTCCGCAATTAACCCGTTCGACGGCCGCCCCATAAACGCCCCTCCAAACTGCCCCGATTCACGAAAGCGGGCATTTAATTGCCACATCGTGCTCATTATACTGAATGCAACGAACGCGCAGGTGAAAGGGGTTTCTATGAACGCTTTACGCGCATGGTGCTCGCAGCCGTGGCTCTACGTCGTGTACGGCATAGGCACGCTCAACCTCTGCATAGCCATATTTTTATGGAACGAGCTGTCAACAGCTCAGGTGATAGCCCTGCTGCTGTCAGCGTTCATAGCGGCGCACGTGCTCGATGAGAACAGCTGCCCCAGTGGGTTCTTCTACATGAACAACCTGGGCTTCGGCTCGAAGCGGCCGCTTGTGTGCCCGCAAAACTCCCTCACCAACATGATTACGAACCTGGGAGCAACGGTGTTTTTCAGAACGCTTGCCATATGCGCCCCCGCCATTTCCGTTCAGGTTGCCACTGTGCGATGTTCTTCGACGTTTTGAAAGCCGTCAATCACGTGCGCGCGGGCACCGCCATGCAAAGGCGCATAGGCGCAAGCAGAAAGCGCACCATCTACGCGCCAAGGGCAGCCACCTCGCTGCTGCTTCTGCCGCTTGCCGCTTGGGCGTGCTCTTTCATGGGGCACATCGGCTTTAGCTGGCAGGAAGTGATTGCGGGCATCGGCATCGGCATCGCCGTGGGGTTCGCGGCATGCTTCATTTTGGTTCCGTTCGCGTTCTCCATCAAGCTGAAAAGCGCCCGCTTCGCGTTCACTGAAAGCGACACCAGCTACTTCCGCCCGTACTTTTTCGAGTGAGGACACAGGTTTTGGTGGATGGTCTTCGCCTTTAGAAAGCAAAGAACCCGCCTGGTACATGACCAAGCAGGCGCTTCTTTGATTTTTTACGGTTCCCAAAACGGACAGCACCGCCATCCCTCGCTGAATCCCATGTGGCGCAGCTTCTCATCGGTGCGCCCGCAAAGCAAAGCCAAAAGCCTACTGCGCCATGAAGTGGTTGGCGCTACATAGTCGAGAAGATAGTTCAATATTGTCAGGATTGAAAACATCCTATAAGGCTGTATTTCGCAAGGTTCGTGCCATCGCACATCATGTTTCGGGATGACCGGCTTCACGCCAAGCTCCTTATTCCAGAGCCTGCCATGATGTGCGCATATGTTTCTCACTACGTTCAATGAAACGAGCCAAGATTCGAAAACACGAGTCGTAACGCCAAGTTCGACAGCAATCTCGCTTCTGACACCAACACTCGCTCCCCTGTATAGTGTGAGCATTTGGCCGAAGTCCATTGTGTTCACAAGTATCCAATAGGGCGGAATGTCGTGGACATCACCGTACTTGCCCCTGAAATGCACTTCGAAAGGTTCGCGCGAGCTCTTGTGCTTTGCGCGGCACTTCTCGATGAATCTTTTGTAATCGCGCTCATTCAGACGCGGTAGGCCTTCTGGCGTCTCGTAGCCAAACGCGCCGGTATCGCGTGCGAGCTTGTACGAAAGCCTCGCCCTCGTGTATATTTCCACACGCTCGATCGCGTCAAGAACGACTAGCCTGAACTGCCTGTCGAAAACGTAGTCTTCCCACACAGCATCTATCGTGGTTTCGTCTCGGAACCCCTCGCCATCCAGCTTTCTGTAGTTGTGCCAATAACCGCTAAGCCTGTAATAGCCAACTTGCTTCAGGCGCTCCAGAATGACATCCGGAGAACCGCCCATGCCCATATCCACAAGCTTGCCTGCTTGCTCTTCATAGCTAAGATAGGGTTTGGCGTACTCCAAGTGCCCCTCCGACATCCAGATACAAAAAGACCCGCCAGTGAGCATCGTTGAGAGGCCAGCGGGTTTGCTGGTATATATCTTAGCACAGAGAGCTTGCTGCCAGCTCACGAATTTATACGTTCGATCTATTTCCTACGTTACTAGTCACGGGCCGCGGGTCGCGTCGCGAGGGCGAGGGGGCGTTGCGAGGTGGGAGGGCCCGCGAGTGGGCGGAACGAGGCGAGAGCGACCGAGCGAGGGGCGAGGAACAGCGAGGCGCCGGTTCGGCCCGCTTGTCTTCGCGCTCGCCCGTCCTCGCGCTGAACGTGCTCGGCGTGCTGTGCAAGCGCATATGGCTCCTGTTCACAGCGTTCCAAACGCCCAACGTGCAGGGCGCGCCCGGCGTTTCCGTGGGCAACGCCAACCTGGCGGGAGCGACGGCGTTCGACCTTGTCGGTTCCCACGCGCCCACGGCGGCGGAGGTCGTGATCGCGGCCGGTGCGGCGGCGTGCGCGGCAGCCTACCTGCTAGCGGCGTGCCCGCCGGCCTACCTGCCGGCGGCGCCGCGCATGCTCCGGCCGGCGGAGTGACCGCGCGGAAGCGTTCGCGCGGCCTGCCGCGAACCGCGACAGATCCGGCGTGCTATACTTCCATGGAATCGCCGCCCTCGCGCGACGCGGGGACGGCGCGCGTTGGAGACGGAACGGAAAGCGGCCATGAGCGAGATCGAGCGCATACGTTTGACGCATCTCACCGAAAAGGGCGGTTGAGCGGCCAAATGGGGTCCGGGCGACCTCGCGGACATGCTCAAAGACATCGCGCCGCCGCCTGCGGCCGATCTTCTGCTGGGCTTCGACACCTCCGACGACGCGGCGGTCTACCGTTTGGACGACCGCACCGCCGCCGTGCTCACGCTCGACTTCTTCACGCCGGTGGTGGACGACCCCTACGAGTTCGGAGCCGTGGCCGCGGCCAACGCGCTCTCGGACGTGTTCGCCATGGGCGCGCGCCCGCTCGTCGCGCTCAACATCCTGGCATTTCCGAGCAGCCTCGGGAAAGACGTCGCGGCCGAGGTGCTGCGCGGCGGCGCGGACAAGGTGCGCGAGACCGGGGCGATCGTGGCGGGCGGCCACTCCATAGATGACGACGAGCCGAAATACGGCCTGGCGGTGTTTGGCACCGCGCACCCCGACCGCATCGTGCGCAACGCCGGCGCGCAGCCGGGCGACGCGCTGTTCTACACGAAGCGCCTCGGCACCGGCATCATGAACGCGGCTTTGCGCGCGGGACTTGCCGACGAGGCGGCCCTGCGGCCGACCATCGAGTCCATGATGGAGCTCAACCGCGCCGGCGCCGAGGCCATGCTCGAGGCAGGCGCGCACGCGGCCACCGACGTGACCGGGTTTGGACTGGCGGGGCACCTGCACGAGATGCTCGCCGCTTCCGGCGCGGCCGCCGTGCTGGACTGGGACGCCCTGCCCCTGTTCGACGAAGCGCTGGACCTCTCCCGCGATTTCTGCCGGCCGGGCAAGACGTTCGACCTCATAGAATGGGCGAGCGCGTTCGTGGGGCAAGAGGGGCTTGACGACGAGGAGCTTGACGCGCGCATGGGCGTGCTCTGCGACCCGCAAACCTCCGGCGGCCTGCTCGTGGCCGTGCCCTCGGATGCGGAGGGCGCGTTCGCAGAGGGGTTCCGGAAGAGGGCGGGGCGCGCGCCCTCCAAGGTTGGCCGCGTGGTCAAAGGCGCACCCGGGACCATCGAGGTGCGCTGAGTCGGCGATTCGCCTCCTCCGCCGCTTTTTGGCAACCGTCGTTTTCGCAGCGGCGCCTCGCGCGTCCGCCCCCGGCGCCAGCGTTCGGCGCGCCCCTTTAGTACAGAGCTGCTTCGTGCAGCGCCTCGAACGCAAGGCTGCGCTCGGCCAACGCCCGCTCCAAGGCGGCGCGTTCGCCGGCCTGCGCGCACCAGGCCAGCCCGCACCCGGCCGAAATGGCCGACGGCACGGGGATCATGCGCCCCGGGATGCCGCCCTCCCGCGCCGCCGCCTCAACCGCCATCGCGTCGCTTGCGGTGGCGAACGTGGCCACCACCTTGGGCGACCTGCGCCGCCGAGCGCTCATGAGCGCGCCCCCGCGGCGATGCGGGCCACGGCGCGCACGGCCGTGTCAACCTCGTCTTCGGTGGTGAAGCAGCTCATGCTCGCCCGCACCGCGCCCTGGCCGCGCGTGCCGAGCGCCTGGTGCATGAGCGGCGCGCAATGCGCCCCGGCCCGCATGCAGATGCCCCATCCCTCGCTGAGCGCGTCGGCCACGGCCGCCGAATCCTCATCGCCCACGTTGAAGGCCACGATGCCGCAGCGGCCCGCGTCGCCGCCACCCCCGTGCACGCGCACGCCGGGAACGTCGCGCACGCCGCGCTCGAAGCGCTCCGCAAGCGCGCGCACCCGCGCGCCGATCTCCTCCACCCCGCGCTTTTGCACGAACGCAACGCCTGCGGCGAGGCCTGCGATGCCGTGCGCGTTGAGCGTTCCCGCCTCCAGGCTCTCGGGCATGCGCGCAGGATGGCGCCGGTCGTAGCTGCGCACGCCCGATCCGCCTTCTTTGAACGGAGGCACCTCCACGTGCTCCGCCACCGCCAGTCCGCCTGTGCCCTGCGGTCCGTAGAGGCCCTTGTGGCCGGTGAACGCCACGAGGTCAACACCGTCGCGGCCCATGTCGATGGGCACGCACCCCGCCGTTTGGGCCGCATCCACCAAAAGCAGCGCCCCCTGTTCGCGCGCAAGGCGCGCGACGCGGGCGACGTCGTACACGTCGCCTGTGAGGTTCGAGGCGTGCGCGAGGACGACAAGACGCGCCCCGCGCGAAACCTCGCGCTCAAGCGCCGCGTAGTCGAGCGCTCCGCGCGCGTCGTGCGGCACCACGACCACCTCGCAGCCCTCTTCGTCGGCCTTGCGGCAAAGCGGGCGCAGCACCGAGTTGTGGGAGGCCGCCGTGGTGACCGCCCGATCCCCCGGACGCATCAATCCCGCGATGGCCATGTTGAGCGCCTCGGTGGCGTTCAGGCAAAACGCCACGCGCGACGGCCCGGGCGCGCCCAAAAGGCGCGCAAGCGCCTCGCGCGCGCGAAACACCGCCAGCCCCGCATCGAGGGCCGCCGCATGCGCGCCGCGGCCCACGCCGCCGAAACCCTCCAGAGCGCGCGCCACCGCAGCCGCCACCTCGGGGGGCTTGCGCGCCGTGGTGGCGGCGTTGTCCAGGTAGATCATCCCTACGGCCTCACAACCACGCGCGCCGCCATCTGGCGCTCCACGATAGCGTACATGTTCGTCGGCTCGCCCACGGCAAGCCGATCGGCAAGCCCGTAATGATTGAGGCACGTGCCGCAGCTGAGCACCTCGGTGCCCGCCTCCGCAAGCGCGCGCAGGTCATCGAGGGCCTCAGAGCCCTCGCAGGCCCATTTCACGCCGCCGTTGTACAGAAGCACCGCGCTCGGCAGCTCGTCAAGCTGCGTGAGCGCGAACAAGAACCCTTTCATGAGCGTGCGGCCCAGATCGTCGTCGCCGACCCCCATGCGCTCCGACGACACGACGACCACCTGCCCGCCGCGCGGCAGCTCGCACCCGCCAGCCGCCTCCGCGTCACCGTCGGATGCGGCTGGCGCAGCCTCGGCGGCGTTCGCGCCCTTCTCTATCCTCACCGCGAACTCCGCCTCGCCGCGCCGCTCCCACGTGGAGGCGCTTTTGAGCGTGCGTGCGAGCGCTCCAAGGTTGCGCACCGCCGTCTCGTTGTCCACGAGCACCTCAAGCACGCCCTCCTCCATTTCGGAAAGCGCCCTTTTCGCCCGCACCACCGGCAACGGGCAGGCCTGCCCGCGCGCGTCGATCGTCTCCATGTCCGTCCTCCCTTCTGACCGCAAGCCCTCCGCACCCGCTCGATGCGGCGCGTCGGATGGCGAAACCATGATAACCCCCGGCGCCGCATGCGGGGCGGGTGCGCCGCTCACAGGTCGACGAGCTCGGGGTGAGCGTACACCGTGAAGCGCCCGTCGCGCGCGAACGCGGCAAGCGCCACGCCCTCGCGCTCGGCGAAGTCTATCACGGCCGAGGTGGGCGCCGACACCGCCGCCACCACGCGCACGCCCGCGCGCGCCAGTTTGGCCACCAGCTCCAACGCGCAGCGGCTCGACAGGTACGCGAACCCGTCGCAGGGGTCAAGGCCGGAGCGCAGCATGGCGCCCACAAGCTTGTCAACCGCGTTGTGCCGTCCGACGTCCTCGCGCAAGATGACGGGCGCTCCCGCCCGATCAGCGAAAACGGCCGCATGGGTGGCCCCCGTCGCGCGGTGCATCCCCTGCGCCGACAGAAGCGAGCGGCTCATCCGCCACACCGCCTCGGGCGCAAGCGGCAGGGGCGGGCGGGCGCAACGTCGCGAGGACGCAACGTCCCCCGGAAGCAAGGGGCCAGCGACGGGAAGGGGATCGACGCGGGGCCGGGCGAGCCGCACGTCGATCATGATCGCGCCGCCCTCCTCGCGCACGGCGACGCCCGCTATGTCGTCGGGCCTTGACGCGAGACCGCCCGCAAACGCCACGCCGTACGCGTAGTCCTCCAAGTCGCAAGGCGAAAGCGCCGTCGATGCCCAAGGCGCGCCGTCGACGCGCACATCGGCGCGCACCTCCACCGCCACTTTCTCCGTGAGCCACAAGCGGCCCTCCTCGCCCACCATGAGCGCCCTCGCCTCCCGGACAAGGGCCGAGCACGGATCCGCGCTTCCCTCTCCGACGCCCCCGCGCGGCGGCGTCCAACGGCTCTCCACGGGCTAGCTTTCCGGCAGATCGCGCCGGTAGACGAACCAGTACGCCAAACCCACCAGGCCGCCCCCCGCGATGTTGCCCAGCGTGGACAGCGCAAGGTTGAAGGCGGCTCCGCCCAGAGCGACCGCGCCGGGTTCCCCCGCACCGAGGGCGTTCTCCAGAAGGCCTGCGGACAGAAAGAACATGTTCGCCACGCAGTGCTCGAAGCCCAAGGCAACGAAAGCCGAGATGGGAAGCAGTATGCCAACGATCTTGTCCGTCACGGTGCGCGCGGAGAACCCGATCCAGACCGCCAAGCACACGAACACGTTGCAGAGCACGGCCTTGAAGAACAAAGGAACCGCCCCGAGCGACGTCTTGCCGGCGGCCACGCTCACAAACGCCTCGCCCATCGCGCCTCCGCCCAGCCCCTGGACGTCGGCAAGAAGCACCAGCGCCATGGCAAAAAGCGCGCCCGCAAGGTTGCCGACCCACACGATGCCCCAGTTGCGCAGCATCGCGCGCCAGCCAATCCTGCCCGACGCCTTTGCGCACAGCATGAGCATGTTGCCGGTGAACAGCTCGGCGCCGCAGCACAGCACGAGCGCAAGGCCCAGGCAAAAGCACACCCCGCCCGCCACGCGCTGCACGCCGAACGACAAGGAGCCGTCGCTCATGACCAGGCAGAAAAACGTCGCACCGAACGCGATGAACGCCCCGGCCGCAACCGCCGACGCAAAGCACCTGCCAAACGGCATCGCCGCCTTCGCACAACCGACATCCTCCGCCTTCGCCTCCGTTTCAGCCGGAGGAAGCGCATCGGGTTTGAGCGCGCCCAACTCCTCGGGCGTCATAGCCATGATCAGTCCTTCCCTGCGTGATCGAACAGCGGCCCCGGCGCGACGACCGGGAATCATACATTGTCGCAGAAGCGGCCGGCACCGCCAACCCGGACTTCGCAGGCGGCAGCGAACGGACGCTGCGGCGGCACAGCCCGAAGCCGCCCGACTTTCCGCCGAGCCGAGACGAAGCCCCGTGATGGTAACCGAAGATTGCTCTATACTGAAAGGCCACGCCGCCTGTTGAGGCAACCGCGAGCCCGCGCACGAGAAAGGCCCCGCCCATGGCGAACACGCCCCCCGTCGATTTGCTGAGAGAGCTGCCCCAGGTCGAGGAGCTGCTGCGCTGCCCCCAGGTGAGCGCGCTCGAGCCGCTTCTGCCCCACGCCGTTTTGGCCGGATGCGCGCGTGCAGCCGTCGAAGAGACCCGACGGGCGCTTCTTGGAGGCGAAAGCCGCTCGGTCGACGTCGGCGCCATAGCCGATGGCGCCTGCGCTCGTGCGCTCGCGCACCTGCGCCCCTCGCTGCGGCGCGTCATCAACGCCACGGGCGTGGTCATGCACACCAACCTCGGCCGCAGCGCTCTTGCCGAAGAGGCCGTGCGCGCCGTCCAGGACGTGGCGCGGGGCTACTCCACCCTCGAGTACGACACCGAGGCCATGGCGCGGGGCAGCCGCCACAACCATGTGGAGCGCCTCGTGTGCTCGCTCACCGGCGCGGAGGCGGCCATCGCGGTCAACAACAACGCGGCGGCGGTCATGATGGTGATCTCCGAGTTCGCGAAAGGGCGCGCGGCGGTGGTGTCGCGCGGCGAGCTGGTGGAGATAGGCGGGTCGTTCCGCATCCCCGACATCATGGCGCTCTCCGGCGCGAACATGCGCGAGGTGGGCACCACGAACAAGACGCACCTGGCCGACTACGAGCGCGCCCTGGACGCCGACGCGGCCATGCTGCTCAAGGTCCACCCCTCCAACTACCGCATGCTGGGCTTCACCGAGAGCGTGGGCGTGTCCGCGCTGCGAAAGCTGGCCGACAAGGAGAACGCGCGGAGGGCGTCTACAACCGGCGAGGCGGACGAGGTGCTCGTCTACGAGGACCAGGGCTCGGGCGCGCTCGTTCGCCTGGCGTGCTTCGGCGACTACGCCGAGCCGACGGCGGACGAGTCGCTGCGCGCGGGCTGCGACCTCGTGTCGTTTTCCGGGGACAAGCTTTTGGGCGGGCCGCAGGCCGGCATCGTCGCCGGCCGACGCGACCTCGTGGCGCGCCTCAAGAAAAATCCGCTTGCCCGGGCGCTGCGCCTGGACAAGATGACGCTCGCCGCGCTCGAAGCCACGCTGCGGCTCTACCTGAACCCCGACGAGGCGCTGCGCAAGATCCCCACGCTGCGCATGCTCTCCGAGCCCGCCGATGCGGTGCGCTCGCGCGCCGAGCTTCTGGCCGAGGAGGTTCGCAGGCGGCTGCCCGAGGGCTGCGCCGAGGTCGCCGTCGTGCCCGAGACGGCGCGCGCGGGAGGGGGCGCCCTTCCCCTGTGCGACATCGACACGCACGCCGCGCAGATCTCGTTCTTGCGCGGAAGCGCCCAGGATTGCGAGCGGTTCCTGGTGACGTGCCGCGAGGTTCCCGTGGTCGGGCGCATCAAAAAGGAGCGCCTGCTCCTTGACGCGCGCACCCTCGCCGAAGCCGAGGCGGTTGAGGCCGCCGAGGCGGTGGGCGCCTACTTCGCCGCGCGAGAGGACGCGGGCAGGAGCGCCTCATGAGCGCGCAGCGCGCGGCCGATCTGGTGCTCGGCACCGCCGGACATATCGACCACGGGAAGTCCACCCTGGTCAAAGCACTCACGGGCACCGATCCGGACCGCCTGGCCGAGGAAAAGCGACGCGGCATCACCATCGAGCTGGGCTTCGCGCGCTTGGAGCTTTCCGACGGCACCTCCCTCGGCGTGGTGGACGTGCCGGGCCACGAGCGCTTCGTCCGCCGGATGATCGCGGGAGCCAGCGGCATCGACCTGGCGCTTTTGTGCGTGGCCGCCGACGACGGCGTCATGCCGCAAACCGACGAGCACCTCTCCGTGCTCGAACTTCTGGGCGTACCGGACCTCGTCGTGGCGCTCACGAAGATCGACCTGGCAGACGGGGAATGGACGTCGTTCATAGCCGGAGAGGTCCGCGCCCGCCTGGCGGGCACCCCGTACGCCGACGCGCCCATCATCTGCGTGTCGGCCCGCACCGGCGAGGGCCTGGAGGATTTGCGGACAGCCCTTGGGCAAGCGGCCGCGAGGGCGAAGCGCGCCAAAGCCGACGGCCCGTTGCGCCTGCCCATCGACCGATCCTTCACCGTGAAGGGTGCCGGCACCGTGGTCACCGGCACCCTGTGGAGCGGCGAGGCCGCCGCGGGCGACGAGGTGGAGGTCCTCCCCAGCGGCCTGCGAGCCCGCGTGCGGGGCGTCCAGGTGCACGGGCAGGATGTGGAGCGCGCCCTGGCGGGGCACCGCGTGGCGCTCAACCTGGCCGCCGTCTCCACCGCCGACGTGCGCCCGGGCGACTTCCTCGCGCTTCCAGGAACCTCGCGCGTTACGAACACCTTCGATGCGGACCTGACCTACCTGGGCCTTCCCGGACACGAGGCGAAGCCCCTCGAAAGCGGGTCCCGCGTGCATGTGGCTCACGGAACCCGCGAGGTCCCGGGCAGCATCCTGCTCATGGACGGGCGTCGTGTGCTCGCGCCCGGTGAGCGAGCGTTCGACCAGCTGCGCTTGGAATAGCCGCTCCCC
>NZ_CBDTNW010000031.1:0-3659 GCF_965361815.1 Rubneribacter sp. | reverse complement strand
CGCGGCGTCGGGAATGGCTGCGGGAGCCTCGGGGGTTTTGCCTTCGCAGAAGAGGGGGGCTATGGGGGCGGGGCCGTAGACCGCCTCCAGCGCAGCGGCCACGCGCAGCATGTTCTCGTCTTTGAACTGCGGGGAGATGAGCTGCACGCCCACGGGCAGGTTCGTGTCGGCGCCCAGGCCCACGGGCATGCTCATGCCGCCGTTGCCCGCGATGTTGATGGAGATGGTGAACATGTCGGACAGGTACATCTCGGTGGGGTCGGACACCTCGCCGAACCGAAACGCCGTGCGCGGCGCCACCGGCGCCAGGATGCAGTCCACCCGCTCGAAGGCGCGCACGTAATCCTGCGTGATGAGCGTGCGCACCTGCTGGGCGGGATAGTAGTACGTCTCGTACACGCCCGCGGACAGAAGGTAGCTTCCCAGCATGATGCGGCGGCGCGCCTCGGGGCCGAAGCCCTTCGCGCGGCTGGCCTCGTACTGGCCGCCCAAATCCGCATGGCCGGGATCGCAGTAGCCGTAGCGCACCGAGTCGAAGCGCGTCAGATTGGAGAACGCCTCGCACGGCCCCAGCACGTAGTAGGCGCTCATGGCGGCCTGCGCGTTGGGCAGGTCCACCTCCACCAGCTCCGCGCCAAGGCCGCGCAGCCGCTCGGCCGCCTCCTCCACCTTGGCCTTGACCTCGGGGGCCAGACCCTGCGCCTCCATAAACGCGGGCACCACGCCCACGCGCATGCCGCGCACGCCCTGCGCGAGGTTCTCCGTGAAGTCGCAGCGGACGTCTTGGCTCGTGCAGTCGAGCGCGTCGCGGCCGGCAAGGGCGTTGAGCGCGTACGCCGCGTCCTCCACCGAACGAGCGAACGGACCCACCTGATCGAGCGAGCTGCCGAACGCCACCACGCCGTAGCGGCTGACCACGCCGTAGGTGGGCTTCACGGCCACCAGGCCGCAGAAGCTGCCGGGCTGACGGATGGAGCCGCCCGTGTCGGACCCCAGCGTGACGGCCGCCAGGCCCGCGGCCACCGCAGCCGCGCTGCCGCCCGACGATCCGCCGGGCACGCGGGAGAGGTCCCAGGGGTTTTTGGTGGGGCCGAACGCGCTCGTCTCCGTGGAGGAGCCGAACGCGAACTCGTCCATGTTGAGCTTGCCGAGCGGAATGCCGCCGGCCTCGATGACGCGCGAGACGCAGGTGGCCGTGTAGGGCGACACGTAGTTCGCCAGCATCCGCGACGAGCACGTGGTGTGCGTGCCGACCAGGTTCATGTTGTCTTTGAACGCCACGGGCACGCCCGCGAGCGGACCGCATGCATCCAGTTCACCAGCAGCCACCGCCGCGTCAACGCGATCGGCGGCCTTGAACGCCAGCTGCTCGGTCGTCTCCAGGAAGGCGTGCACGGAGCCGTCGACCGCCCGCACCCGCGCAAGCGACGCAGCGGCCACCTCATGCGCGGAGAACTCCCTGGCAGCCAGGCCCTCTCGCAAAGCGCGCGCGCCCATGCGGAAAAACTCAGCGCTCCCGGCCATCAGCGGTCACCCCCGTCCCCCAAGATGGACGGGATGAGGAAGCTGCCGTCCTGCTGCCGCGGCGCGTTCTCAAGCGCCTCTTCCTGGGAGAAGCCGGGCCTCTCGGCATCCTCGCGCATGACGTTGGAAAGGCTGCCGATGGGATGGAACGTGGGCTCCACGCCCTCGAGGTCGTACTCCGTGATGGGCTTGAGGCTGTCCACGATGGCGTTGAGGTCGGCGGTCATCTGCGCCACCTCGTCATCTGTCAGCCCGATGCGCGTGTACTCCGCAATGCCGCGGACGTCGCGCTCGGTGAGGTGCTGGGTCATAGGGCCTGCTCTTTCCTTCGCAAAGCCTCCCTTGGCGCCGTCAGCGGCAAACGCGGCAGCAAGGCTTCGGGGAGGCGAAAACGTGACTGGACCATAATAGCAGACCCTGTTGCCGAGGAAACGCCCAAGGTCGCGCGAATCGCACGGGCTTTCCGCATGCCGGGCGTCCGGCGGGCCCGCCGTCTTCCAGCGCGCAAGCCCGCCGGGGCCTCGTCGGCCGACAACGCCTCGACGACGCCGCGCGGCCGTGCCGCGCCGCTCCCCGAAGCCGCAAGCGCCCGCGCCCGCCGCCGAAGCGGGAAAAGCCCGGAGGCGCGCCGCTCGCCCCGCCTCCGGAGAATTCGCCCGGCAGGCGATGTTCAGACGGCCTTCCGCGTCGTATAATAAAGAGCAAGCCGCCGGATCGGCGCACCTGCGAGGCAGCCCGGAAACGCAAGGGGCGCCGCGCGTCGCGCGCTGGGCGAGACGCCCCCGGATCGGCGCATCCGCGCAGTCGCGCGATCGTATCCGCACGCAAGGGCACGAAGACGGGGTGAGCGTGAATGAGCCTGACGGTCGCAGATGTTCTGGAGCTGAAGGAGCTGGGCGAGCTAGAGCTTGTCGCAGGGTCGCAGGGGCTTTCCCGCGAAGTCAAGGGAATAGCCATATTCGAGGACGAGAACGCCGTGCCGTGGATCCAGGAGAACGCGCTCGTCATCACCAACGGAACGGCGATATCCCAGAACATGGGATGCGTGGAGGACATCATCGCGTCGCTGAGGAGCAACGGCGCGGCGGGAATGCTCGTGAAGTTCGGGAGGATGCTTCCCCGTTCGTCGGAGCAGGTGGCGTCCGCATGCGACAAGCATGCGCTCCCCCTCATCGCGCTCCCGCCCCAAAGCTCCCCCACCAAGCTCATCAACGTCATATCCCGCGAGATGTTCGCAAGGGAGGACAAAGAGCCCAACCGCCCTTGCGACGTCGACCTGCTGCGCAGCATCATCATAGAGGGCGAGGACTGGCGAATCCTCAAAGACCGGATAGCCTCCCTTGGATGGAGCACGCGCCGGGAAATGGGCGTCGCCCTCCTCAAGTGCGATGATGAAGGCACCCCCCCCCCAGCCGCCGATCTGCAAAACCTGTGCCGAGACGAGGGGTTCGAATACCTGTTCCCCCTATACGGCAAGCTTGTCGCGCTCGCTGATCTCAGCGGCGAGAAAAGCCCCCAGTCCCTCCTGGCAAGCAAGGCGAGCTCCCTCATGCGCGCGTTGGAGAGAGTCCGCCCCCGTCGCTCATGGCGCATGGGCGTGGGGCGCGTGCGCGGCAACATGCTCATGCTCTCGGTGAGCTATAAAGAGGCGCTCTACGCCCTCTGCATGGGAATGGCCACGGAGGCGAAAAGCCGCGTGGTGCCCTATCAGACGCTCGGCGTGTTCGCCTGCCTTTTGCAGCCCAAAAGCCGCCGCGAGCTTGACTCGTTCCTCTCCCAACTCGTAGCCGTGCTCGAACAGCACGACAAGCACAACAACACCGAGCTTTCAGAAACGCTTTTGGCCTACGCGCGCACCAACATGTCCGTCAAGGGCACCGCCGAAGCCCTGTACGTCCACCCCAACACCGTGCGTTACCGAGTGGACATGATCCGCAAGGTCATGAGCGGGTTCGTCCTATCCGAGAACATCGGCGTGAGCCTTGAGGTCATCTGCACGTTCCTGCGCTGGAGAGACGCCTACCGAGACGAAAGAGGGGGACGAGCGGGGAAAGTCCCGTGCCCTTCCCCGCTTTCGGGTCGGGGGCCAAGCAGGCGTCGGGTGCGCAATAACAACCCTCCTCCGCCGGGACCGC
>NZ_CBDTNW010000030.1:0-32235 GCF_965361815.1 Rubneribacter sp. | reverse complement strand
CCCAAAAGCGACGGGAGCTTCATGCGCAGCTCGTCGGGGGTGGGTTTTTTGTTGGGGGCCACGTGCCACCGGTGGCGCAGGAGCCCTTCCCGATACACGCCGAACACCGTCTGGGTGTTCCCTACGTCGATGGCAAGTAACATGTTCTTGACAGTCTCCTACAATCTGGTCCCGACTGCTTATAGTTAATCACGTCATTATAACAACCTGCACACGCCCGCTCATCGGTCAAATCCCAAAAGCGAGTTTGTCAGAAAGGCATCACATGAACGACACACCGCATCGCATCCTCGTCGTCGACGACGAGCCGTCCATCACCGAATTCGTCAGTTACGCGCTCAAAAAGGAGGGCTTCTCCACCGACGTCGTGGACAACGGCGAAGACGCCCTGGCCATGGCCACGAAGAACCCTTACGACCTGTTCGTCCTCGACATCATGCTGCCCGGCATGGACGGTTACGAGCTGTGCCGCCGTCTGCGCTCGAAGACCTCGGTGCCCGTGTTGTTCTTGTCCGCACGCGACACCGAGCTGGACAAGGTGGTGGGCCTTGAGATTGGCGGAGACGACTACCTGGCCAAGCCTTTCGGCGTCCGCGAGCTCATCGCCCGCGTCCGCGCGCTTTTGCGCCGCGGCGCCGGCGGCGATTTCCCGGGCGCGAACCACGCCGTCACCGCCAGCGGCATCACGCTGGACGAGGACGCGCACACCGCGACGGGCGAGCACGGGGAGATCGACCTCACGCCGCGCGAATTCGAGCTTCTGGCCAGCCTCATGAAGAACGCCGGCAAGGTGGTGTCCCGCGAAGACCTGCTGCGCGACGCCTGGGGTTGGGAATACTTGACGGAAACCAAAACCGTGGATACCCACATAAAGCGCCTGCGTGATAAGATTGAAGGAGCCGGTTACGATCCCGGCTTGGTGGAAACGGTACGCGGCTACGGATACAGGTTCAAACAATAAAACGACTCCAAACATACTTCTCGCTGCTGGCAACGCTGCTCTCCCTGTTGGCCAGCGCGATGGTCCTTTTGGTCTGCTTTCTCGCCTTCGACCTCTCGTCGAAGGCGTTTTTGCTGCTAGTTCCCGTGTTTCTGCTCGTATTCCCCCTCAGTTTGACCATCGGGCACTTCATAGCGGAGCCGCTGCGCCTCTTGGCCCGCAAGACCGCGGCCTACCGCTCGGGGATGGACGTGCCCATCAAGCCAGACGGTCGCCTGCTTGAGGCGGACGACCTAGCGCGCGACTTCAGCGCGCTGGCGCAGACGGCGGAAACGCAGCAGCACGACCTTGCGCTGAAGGAGCGTCGGCAGGCGGCTTTCATCAGCGACGTCGCCCACGAGCTTCGCACCCCGCTCACCGCCATCCGCGGCAACGCCGAGATGCTGGAAGATCCCGATCTGCCGCCCGAGCTGCATCGCAAGTTCTGCGGCATCATCATCAACGAAAGCGAGCGCCTCAGCCGCTTGACGCACGATCTGCTCACCCTCCAGCGCATAGAGGCCGACGACCAGCCCTTGGAGCTTTCTCGCGTCAACCTGCGCGAACTGGCGTCGGGCGTCGTGGACGCGCTCGAGCCCATCCTGCGCGACCGCCAGGCGAACGTCCAGATCGTGGGAGAGGCGCCCGATGTGCTGGGCAACCCCGATCGCCTGAAGCAGGCGGTCACGAATCTGGTGGAGAACGCAAGCCGCTTCATCGAACCGAGGGGGCACATCGTCATCGAGCTGTTCGGTTTGCGCGGGAACTCCATCGTGGCCGTCAAAGATGACGGCTGCGGGTTCGGCGACGTCGATCCCAAGCTTCTGTTCGACCGCTTCTACCGCACGGACACGTCGCGCAGCCGCGGCACCGGCGGAACCGGCCTGGGGCTGGCCATTGTGAAATCCGTCGTAGACGCGCACGACGGATCGGTAGAAGCGCTCAACCTGCCCGAAGGCGGCGCCTGCTTCATCATGGCCATCCCTTCGATCCCCACAGACAAGCCGCCCGACGAGCCGTCCCGGCAACCCGGCCGATAGCGTGCAGGACCCTGATCATGATCGTCGGCATCACCACCACGTTCGTGGAAGAGAAGATGGAAGACGAGCCCACTCCCGTGGAGCGCGTCACCACCCCCTACATCCAGCGGGTGGCTGCCGCAGGCGCGACGCCCGTGCTGCTGCCGCCTGTCCCCGGAGGCGTGCAGGCCAACCGAAGAGCAGCCGCAGATCTGGCGGAGCGCATAGACGCGCTGGTGCTGGCCGGAGGGGGAGACGTGTCCCCGTCTTCGTACGGAGACGCCTCGCGCCTGCCCTGGACGGAGAACGTGTCCGAAGACCGCGATGCGCTGGAACTGGAGCTTGTCCGCCTCGCGCACGAGCGCGACCTTCCCACGCTGGGAATCTGCCGAGGCATGCAGGTCATGAACGTGGCGCTGGGCGGGAAGCTGTGCCAGGACCTTGTCGCTTGCGGCGCGACCGCCGTCGGCCATCGGCAGAAACCGCCCTACGACGCAGCCCGGCAACGCATCTCCGTCGCACCCGGAAGCGCGCTTGCACGCATCCTGTTCGGCAGACGGCGTCGTGCTGCGGACACCGCGACGCCGTGTACGCCTGACGAATCCGAGCGGTTCGACACTTTCGCAAATTCCATGCATCACCAGGCGGTGTCGTGCATAGCGCCGCGTTTGACCGCTTCGGCCTTCAGCGACGACGGCGTCATCGAGGGGATAGAGGACGCCACGCGACGCTTTTTCATCGGCGTGCAATGGCATCCGGAGTACCTTGACGAGCATGCGTCCCTGTTCCGCTCTCTTGTCGACGCTGTTCGTTGACGCGCGTCCGTCGTCGGGGTACCCGCTGTCGGGGTGCAAGGATTTCGTGGTGCCCCGCGCAAACGGCAAGGGGGCGCTCTCTCGGTGGTATACTGGTTTGGTTTGATCATCGAAGCATTTGCGCTGTCCGGCGCCTCGCGCGCGGCAGCCGGGAACGGAGCACTATGGGCTGCAGGATCATCGGATGCGGAAAGGCGCTGCCCGCGCTGGACGTGAAAAACGACGAACTGACCAAGCTCGTGGACACGAGCGACGAATGGATAGTCACGCGCACGGGCATCGAAAGCCGCCGCGTGGCCGTTGCGGAGACGGGGACGGATTTGAGCGTGGCCGCCGCCCGTCAGGCGCTGGGCTGGGACGAAGGAGGTTACTCCGAGCGCCGCGTCGATCCGGCAGAGATCGACCTCGTCATATACGCAACCATCACGCCCGACGCCATGGTTCCCTCCTGTGCCGGGCTTTTGCGCAGGAGGCTGGGGCTGGAGCGCGCGGCCGCTTTCGACCTGAACGCCGCGTGCTCCGGGTTCGTCTACGGCCTGTCGGTGGCGGAGTCCCTGATGGCCGCTTGCGCCCCAAACGCCGCAGGTGCAAGCGGACGCAACCCTATCCGACGCGCGCTCATCGTGGGGGCGGAGCGTCTGTCCCGCATCACGAACTGGCCCGACCGCAACACCTGCGTCCTGTTCGGAGACGGCGCGGGAGCGGCCGTGGTGGAATGGGACGAGGAGCGGCCGGGGATCCTCAGCAGCTTCATCGCGAACGAGGACGATCCCACAAACGCCCTCACCTGCCCCGCTGCGTACGACTCCCCCGTGCCCTTTGACAACGAAGGCGTCAGTCTGCGCGCCGAAGAGCACGATGACTCCCTCGATGCCGTGGACGAAGAGCTCGGCATCCGCGCCCATATCGCTGATGGCGAGCCTCGCCAGGTGCTGCGGATGGACGGGCAGAAAGTGTTCAAATTCGCCGTCGGGGCGCTGTCCGCCGCCGTGGACGTGGCGCTTGAACGCGCGGGCCTGACGCTTGACGACGTTTCCCTCATCGTGCCCCATCAGGCCAACGAGCGCATTATCAGGTACGCCGCCAAGAAGATCGGCCGTCCGCTCGACTTCTTCCAGGTGTCCATCGCCCATCGGGGGAACTCGTCTGCCGCATGCATACCCATGACTTTGGCGGACGCCTACGAGAACGGCCGCATCAAACCCGGGGACAAAGTGGTGCTCGTGGCGTTTGGCGGCGGATTCACCTCAGGCGCCGTCGTGTACGAAGCCTAGAAGCGCGAGCGGGTCCGTTCGCTCGGCGCGCAGCATGCGAAGCGCCTGGCGAACGGACCCGCGTATTTGGCGGCGGAGGGCAGCGGCCCTTCCGCCCTCCCCTTCCGTATGGTTATCGACGCGGCACCGCAACGCGAACGGCGCGAGCGCACAGAGCGGCTGCAACCGTTTTCACCACGTCCACAATCACGAAGGGGGCGATGGTGGTGGCAAACGCAGCCTCCGGACCCACCCCGGCAACCGCCATGTACTGGGCCCATCCGCACACATACGACACGGCGACGAACACCAGGGCCGCCACAACGTCCACCGCCAAGCCCTTTGCTCCGCTGCGAGGCTCCTCCGTTCCGAAACGACGGCGCAGGACGATCAGCACCGCCAAGGCAGCGGCGGCACCGAGGAGGTACCCCCACAGAAAGCCTCCCGTCGGGCCGGCCAGCACGCCAATGCCGCCCCGCATGCCCGAAAACACCGGCACGCCGACAGCCCCCAAGATCAAGTAGCCAATCACGGCGGCGAGGCATTCCTTTGGCTGCAGCACCAAAATGGCGAACGCGAACGCGAATATTTGCAAGGTGAACGGCACGGGACCCAAAGGCACCGTCACCCAAGCGGACACCGCCATGATCGCTATCGTCAATCCGGTAAACGCAATGGATCGCGTGCGCGACGCGACCGCCCTCTCCTTTGATTTCACGGCTTCGGCCATTACGAGCATCTCCTTCGCATTCGGTTGTATGGCGAGGGCACATGCTAACGCATGCGCCCTCCATCGTGAACCTTTGAAAAAAACGAAGGGTGACAATTGTCGGGAATCGACACCACGGAATCCAGCGTCCTCGGGCATCCCCGATCACGCGGGTGCGCGCTCTTCCGCAGCCGCCACATTTGAGCGCAAAGCCGGCAGGCATTCGCCGAAACGCGCGCCCTCTAAAACTTGGCCGCTATCTCGCCACGCTCAAGTTTTCCAAGACGACCCATTTCCGCAACAATGAACACCGCCGTGGTGAAGATTGCCAGAAAATCGGCTACAGGCGTGGCGAAATACAGCGCATCCAAACTTGTGAGCTGAGAGAACATGCCGGGAAGCGCCATGGGCAGGCAGATGAGCAATGGGATGAGGAACAGTATCTGACGCGTCAACGACAAGAAGATGGACTTCGCAGGCTGTCCTGTGGCTTGGAAATAATTGGAACCCACAATCTGGAATCCGATGAACGGCAGCATGAACAACTGCACTTTCAAGGCAAACACCGTGAAGTCGCGCAGGCCGTCATCCACGATGCCGAAGAAGCTCACGATCTGCTCTGGGAACAGATGCACCAGCGCCCACAGCACCGCGCCGATGCAGGTTGCTCCGAAAATACCGCACCACAACGTCTTACGCACGCGCGCGTACAGATGCGCGCCGTAATTGAATCCCAAAAGAGGTTGGATGGCTATGGCGACGCCGATGAGCGGCAAAACCGAGAACATGGCCACGCGCTGCACCACGCCGATGGAGGCAAGCGCCCCTTCAGCGCCAATCGCACTCATAGATCCGTACATGTTCAGCAGATTGTTCAACACGAAGTTCACCACGGCCATACCCGCCTGCACGGCAAAGCTCGCCAACCCCAACGACACGATGAGGCCGATCGTCCGCATGTGCAGCGACATGCTGCGCACGCGCAGCTTCATAGGAGCGCTCTTCGTCATGATGAAGTACCACAGCACGCATGCGCACGAAATAGCCTGGCCGCAAATGGTGGCAAGCGCGCTGCCCTGCACGCCCCACCCCAACACCATGACGAACAGAAAGTTGAACAACGTGCATGAGACGGCGCCGACGATCATCGTGGATAGGGCGCGGTTCGGAGCGCCTGCGGTGCGGATGAAGTTGTTCACGCCCATACCGATGCACTGGAATATGAAGCCGAGCGAGATAATCTGAATGAACGAACGAGCGTACTCCCAATCCTCGGCCGTTGCGCCGGACACTGCGAGCAGGCCGTCTATGCACGCGGGAATGTGAGCCACCACGGCCACCACGACCGCCAAGCCAATGGACAGCGACACCGTGTTGCCCAAACTGCGTTCGGCTTCGTCTCGCCTACCCTCGCCCATGCGCAGGGCAGCCAGCGCATTGCCACCGTTGCCCACCAGCATGGAAATGGCCATGAACACCGTCATGATCGGCATGGCCACTGTGGCTGTGGCAAGGCCGATCTCCCCCATAGCCTGACCCAAGAAAATGGAGTCGATCAAGTTATACGCGCCGTTGACCAACATGCCCAAAATAGAGGGGATGGCGAATTCCACGATAAGCCGAGGAATGGACGCCGTACCCATGCGGGCCACTTTGTCTTCTTTCGTTTTTTGAGGCGATTCCGGCATCTGCGACGATTGTCCCGGAGCGTGCTCGTTCATATCCGACATGCTGTCAAATGCCGCCTTTCAGAATACTCTTCTTATGAAACGCTGATTTTACCCGTTTTATCGAATCCTGCAATGCGCAGAGCGTGCCCAAACGGGACAGCCCACCTGGGCACGCGAAACGCATCACCTTCGCCGAAACGGGCTTTAAGGCCTCTCGACCCCATACCTCTCGCACAAAAGCCCAAAATCCTCCGAAGTTAGCAAACGGACGATTTCCTCAGGCCCGCAGCCGCTCTCCTCCATGGCTTCGAGAAGCCTCTTCTGGGTCTTCATCGTCGCGGAAACGCCTTCCGCACGTCCCTCGGCACGACCTTCCGCGCGACCCTCGGCACGTCCCTCGGCACGACCCTCGGCACGTCCCTCCGCGCGGCCCTCAGCGCGGCCCTTGGCGCGACCTTCCTCGCGACCCTCCACAAGAGCTTCGGCACGAGCTTTGGCGCGAGCCTCAGCCGCGGCGGCGCGCTTGGCGTCCTCAATATCCCATTCGATCCAGCTCATATTGCCAATCCATTCTTCGTCCTTGTGAGCACGCTTGACTGCTTCAGCAAGCTGCATCGTAAGCGAATCGGCGCTTTCAGCCACGTTCGTTTCCACGAATTGTAGCAGGCTTGCCACCTCAGGACGAGCGCGGCCCATATCCCCTCGAGCGTTCAGCACAACATCCACCGCGCCATTGTCGAAAGGGACAGCCCCGTCCTCCTCGCATCGGCTTTTGAACGTGTACACGGGCAAGCCGAACCCGAATGGATCGTGCCTGCAGATGAATATCACGTACACCGGCCGAAGCTTCTCGTAACCGTCGCCTTTGTCGAGCAGGCGTCGGTCAAGCTGCGCACGATAGAACCTCATGCGCTTGGGCAACTCCGTCTGCTCGTAGCTCTGCATTTCCACCTCGAACGCGGCGTCCCCGCTTCGTGCGAACACGTCGAACCTGACGCCGCGTCGAACAATGGTGGAGTTCTCCGACTCCACCTCGATCGCCTCCAGCGAATCGATGCGAATGTCGAGCACCCGCTCGATGACTTCTTTGCAAAGGTCGGGATTGTCCTGCATCACCTTTGCGAACACATACCGGTTGGAAAACGGCAGCTGCCTGTCCATGCCACACCTGCTTTCTGCACCCCTGAATTGAAGAAGATCTTCGAGGATCTTGCAGGCGTGGTACAGACGAAAGGGAGTAGACTTCCGCCATCTATGGACACGCCAAAAACTCTGCGAGAGAGGCGCGCACCTGCACTGGCTCTTTTTCGTTGAAGCAAGTATAGCATAAACAGGAACGTTTGTTCCATAAAATGTTTGTCAGATTTCTATTTGCGCGATATGCGCTTCCCCCGACGCAACGGCAACCTCGGACCCTTCGGAATCGCGCAACACCAAAAACCCTGATCGATCGACTCGCATGACCTCGCCCGACGCAAGCAGATTGCCTTGCACGTCCATCATGCGCACCGCCCTCCCCGTCAAGGCGGCATGCGAGTCGAACTCCTCGACGAACGGGAAAAAGCCTCCGCTCAGCCACTTGCCGTACATCAATCCAAACGCTTCAAGAAAGGTGCTGAACACAAGATCGACGGAAACGAAACGCCCGGCGAGGTCGGCCACGTAGACCGGTTGGTTCTTACCCCCGACATCCACGCTCCCAGCAAGCGGCAGCACGTTCACGCCCACACCGACGCATACGCCGCCACCGTGCGCCTCGCACGAGATGCCGCACAGCTTCGCAAGGGAAACGGCACCCGTCTCGTCGTAGGGGGCACCGCGCGCAACCACCACGTCGTTGGGCCATTTGACAAGAACGCTCTCGGCAGCATGCAATCCCACCACCTTGACGACGGCGCGCCGCACGGCAAGCCCAACCACCAAGCCCAACGTGGGCAAAATAGCCGGATCAACCCCGGGACGCAGCAAAAGCGAGCAGTACAACCCGCCTTCCGGACTCGCCCACGCACGGCCCTGGCGACCGTAGCCGCCGGTTTGCCGGCGCGCGCGCACGACCAATCCTTCGGGTTCGCCCGCCTCGATCGCGCGCTTCACCTCGATATTGGTGGACGCCACCGCATCAAGCATCCTCACGCGAAACGCCGAAGCGCTCACAGCCGCACGGCCCTCCCCACGCTCACGGCCGCATCGGTCACCGTCACCCCGTTGGCCAGCACATGACCGGGACGCAACTCCAAAAGCGGCTTCACCGTAAAATCGCGCTCCAGCAGACGCGGATGCGGCAGCGTAAGCTCGTCGGAGTCCGCAACGTAGAGCTGGTAGTCGAGGATATCCAGATCGCACGTGCGCGGGCCGTTCTCCACCGTGCGCACGCGGCCGAGGCTGTTCTCGATGGCGTGCAAGTAGCCCAAAAGCTCCTTTGGCGCGATGCCCGTGCGCAGCAGCACCACGGCGTTCACGAAAGCATCCTGATCAAGGTAATAGGCAGGCTCGCTTTCGTAGAAGCTCGAGATGTCGACGATCTGCGAGTCGGGCAGCGAGCACAGCTCGGTGATGGCTTGGTTGAGCATGGCGATCTTGCCCTCGCGCTCCTCGCCCGGCTCGGCCACGAGCGGCACGTTGCAGCCCAAGCCCAAAAACGCGTAGGGCCGCAAGTCGGAAAGCGCCTTTGTCGTCTCGGCCACGTTGTGCACGCGCACCACGCCCGCGCCCAGCTCGCATGCCATGAGCGCCTCGGCAGCCGACACGCGATCACGATCAACCGAGCGCTCGATGCCGTAGGCGAATCCCAGATAACTTTTACGCGAGAGCGCCGCCATCACGGGATAGCCCAACCGCGCGAACTCCTGGAAGTTGCGCACCACCTCGAGCGTTTGCCGAGGCGTCTTGCCGAAACCAGGCCCGGGATCAAGGCAGATGCGATCATGCGCGATACCCGCCGCCTCAAGCGAGGCCGCCTGCGCAGCAAGCCAGTCGCGCACCTCGGCCACCACGTCAACGTAGGAGGGCGCATCCTGCATCGTGGCCGGCTCGCCCTGCATGTGCATGACCACAAGACCGCAATCGCCGCCCGCTTCGCGCACCGCCGCCACCATGGCGGGGTCGCGAAAGCCCGACACGTCGTTCACGATGGCCGCACCCGCCTCAAGGCACGCGCGCGCCACCTCGGCATGCCGCGTGTCAACGCTCACGCATACGCCGCGTGTCGCCAGTTCACGCACCACGGGCAGCACGCGGGCCAGCTCCTCCTCCACGCTCACCGGCGCCGCGCCGGGACGCGTGGACTCGCCGCCCACATCGATGATGCGCGCCCCCTCCTCCAGCAAGCGCTCGGCGTGCGCAAGCGCGGCCTCGGGCGCATCATGCTCGCCGCCGTCGGAGAAGGAGTCGGGCGTGACGTTGAGGATGCCCATCACAATGGGCATCCTCGTATCGAACTCATAGCTTGCGCAGCGCCAGATCATCGCGCGGCACCGCCATTTTCCCCATCGCGGCCCTCTTCGCCGGGCGAAGGCTTCCCGGCGGGCACCACCGGCTCGCCCGTCGGCGGAGGCGGAACCTGCGCGACCGCGCCTTCCGCAGCCTTCCGATACGGGCCGTTCGGATCTTGGTCGCCCGGCTCCACCGGCTCCTCTTTCCAGTTGGGATCAGCCAATTGCTCGTCGCGAGCGCGAGCGGCAGCCTCCTCGGCCTCCTTGCGGGCCATAATCTCGTCCTCGTGCTTGAGGTACTCGTCCCACTCGTTGTCGAGCAGCGCCTGGCACGCCTCGCCCTCCACCGTCTCGCGCTCCAACAGCACGCTGGCCATAAGATCCATCTGCTCGCGATGCGTGCTCAGTATCTCGTAGGCGCGGTCGTGCGCCTCCTTCATGATGCGCGCCACCTCGTCGTCGATGCGCTTGGCCGTCTCCTCGGAATAATCCTGCGTGTTGCCGTAGTCGCGGCCCAGGAACACCTCGTGGTTCGGCTGGCCGAACACCTGCGTGCCCAGCTCGGCGCTCATGCCGTACTGCGTGACGATGGCGCGGGCCATCTTGGTGGCGCGCTCAAGGTCGTTGCTGGCGCCCGTGGTGATGTCGTCGCAGAAAATCTCCTCGGCAACGCGACCGCCCATGAACACGGCCAGTTCGTCGCGCATCTCGCCAAGCGAGTTCAAGACTTTGTCCTCCTTAGGGATGGACAGCGTGTAGCCAAGCGCCCGTCCGCGCGAGATGATGCTGATCTTGTGCACGGGGTCGGCATGCGGCAGCAGGTGGCCGACGAGGGCATGGCCGCTCTCGTGATAGGCGATGGTGTGCTTGGTCTGCTCGTCCATCACGCGGCCCTTGCGCTCCGGGCCGGCGATGACCCGCTCCATCGACTCGCTCACTTCCTGCTGCGTGATGATCTTCTTGCCGCGGCGAGCCGTCAGAAGCGCGCTCTCGTTCATGAGGTTGGCCAGATCGGCGCCCGTGAAGCCCGGCGTGAGCTTGGCCACCTTCGCCAGATCGACATCGCTGCCAAGCGGCTTGTCCTTGGAGTGAACCTTGAGGATCTTCTCGCGGCCCTTCACATCCGGCGCATCCACCACAATCTGGCGGTCGAAGCGGCCGGGACGCAGAAGCGCCGGGTCAAGAACGTCGGCGCGGTTCGTGGCGGCGATAAGCACCACCGAATCGCTCGCCTCGAAACCGTCCATCTCCACAAGCAGCTGGTTGAGCGTCTGCTCGCGCTCGTCGTGGCCGCCGCCAAGGCCCGTGCCGCGCTGGCGGCCAACCGCATCGATCTCGTCGATGAAGATGATGGAGGGCGACGCCTCCTTCGCGTCCTTGAACAGGTCGCGCACGCGGCTCGCGCCCACGCCCACGAACATCTCCACGAAGTCGGAGCCCGAGATGCTGAAGAACGGCACGCCCGCCTCGCCGGCCACGGCCTTCGCCAAAAGCGTCTTGCCGGTGCCCGGGGGGCCCACCAAAAGGCAGCCGCGCGGAATCTTCGCACCCATGGACTGGTACTTTGCGGGATTGGCCAGAAAATCCTTGATCTCTTGCATTTCCTCTACGGCCTCGTCCACGCCCGCCACGTCGTCGAACTTCACATCCGGACGCTCCTCGACGCTTTTCTTCGCCTTGTTCTTGCCGAAGTTCATCTGCGAGTTGTTGGCCTTCTGCATCTGCGAGAAAAAGAAGAAGAACAGCACGCCGACCAAAGCGACGGGGAGCAGCGCCACCAGGATGTCGCCCCAAGCGCTGGGAAGCTGCACCTCGTAGGAGATGCTGGGGTGCTCCGCCATGAGGTTGTCGAGGGAGCCGCCCGCGTACGTGGAAGTGAAGTTGCGCTCGGAGCCCAACGTGGCGGCGCCGAGATCGACAGTGCCCACGCCGCCAAGCGCTTTGCCCGTATCGGGGTTTTTGACCGTGGCCATTTTCGCGTTCAGGGCCTGGAACGCCTCGTTGAACGCATCGGCTGCCGTCGAGCCTGCCGTGATGGCGGGATAGTACGTGCCCGACACCGTGTAGTCGCCAGCGTTGAACACCACCTTCGTCGCCCGATCCTGCTCGACAGCCTGCACGAACTCCGACGTGATGAGCTTGTCGGTGGGCGTGGTGTTGGATGAGGACATGGAAACGAACTGCTGGCCCACGAAAAACGCGATGATCATGAACAGGACGACCGAGACGATGGTCGTCCTGGGATTGGGCTGCTGGAATTGCGACTGTTTGTTTTGCTGTGCCATAAAGCCTTGCTTTCCTTATCCCAACGGACGCGCGGACATGCGGACGGGCGTCGAGCGAAACGCGTCTGCCGCGCAACCTTGCCTGACAGACGCCCTTCCGGCGCCAAGCCGCCGCATGAGCCCCGCAGCGCCTTGCTAGTAAACCTCCGACTTCAGAACGCCGATGTAAGGCAAGTTGCGGTAACGCTCCGCAAAATCCAGCCCATAACCCACGATGAACTGGTCGGGGCATTCGAAGCCGACGTACGCGCAATCGATGTCCGCTTGCGCCAACGTTCGCTTGCGCAGCAACGTAGCCACCGTCAGAGAAGCCGGTCCTCGCGACGACAGGTTCTTCAGCAGGTACTTCAGGGTAAGACCGGAATCGAGGATGTCCTCGGCCACAATGACGTGCCGCCCCGCTATCTCGGACGAAAGGTCCTTGAGGATGCGCACGACGCCGGAGCTTTTCGCCCCGTTGCCATACGACGAGATGGCCATGTAGTCCATCTCGACGGGCAGATCGATCGCCCGCGCCAAGTCCGCCATGAAGATAGCGGCGCCGCGAAGGACCGAAACCAAAACGACGCCCTCCTCGGCCACGTCCGCGTAATCCCTCGTGATCGCCGATCCGATCTCGCCCACACGCCGAGCGATCTCCTCCTCGGTGAACAGAATCTCCGCGATGTCCTTGTGCACGGTCTTGACCTCTTCGTCGCTTTCCGCATCGATCCTTGGCCGTGCAGCCGCACAACCTTGGGCGAAAACGCCCCGATGCCTACCTTGAACTTGGTAAGTGTACCATTGCGCCTTTGCGAAAAGGCGACGAGACGGTAACGCCGCCCCACATGCCATGATAATTACATTTGGCGCAGGAACTGGGGATTTGATAGACGGGAAGCGCGCCTAGCACGACGTTTTCAAGTCGGGGAACTCGCGGAGAAGCCGGTTGACCGGCAATCCGATGACGGTGTCGAGATCGCCTTCGACCCGCGCGACAAGATCGGCCCCGGCGCCTTGGACGGCATACGCGCCCGCCTTGTCGAACGACTCGCCTTTGCGCAGGTAGTCGGCGATCTCCTCGTCTGAAAGATCGCGAAACGTCACCCGTGCGGCATCGACGAACGTGCGGAAGCCAAGCGACACCTGCTCCGGGTCAGGCGCCGCCACCATCCACACGGACACAGCGGTGAGCACCTCATGGGTGCGGCCCGACAAGCGACGCAGCATGTGCTTGGCATGCGAGAGGCTGGCAGGCTTGCCGAAGATCTCGCCGTCAAGCACCACCATGGTGTCGGCGCCGAGGATGGCGGCCATGCCGGTGTAGCCCTCGGCCAGCACCTCCTGCACGACGGCGCCCGCCTTGCGCTCGGCCAGCTTCTTGACGGCCTCATGCGGGTCGGCCAACTGGTCGGCGTCGAGCGCCTCGTCCACCTCGGACACGCGCACGGCGAACTTGACGCCGGCATCCGCGAGCAACTGCTTGCGACGAGGGGATCCGCTCGCCAAAACGACGTCGAGAGCAGGGGCAACGGGCGCGGCATTTTCGGAAGTCGCCCCGATGGGCTGGATGTGCTGTTCGTTTTCCATGCGCGCTATTGTAGCGCATTCCGCATGCCCTCACGCGCACGCTGCGCAACTGCGGACGGCTTGCTGCGCAACTGCGCTCCACGCACACTCGTCGCGTCTCGCTTTCGCCCCCCTCGTGCGCCCGCGCCCGCCGGCTCCCGCTCGTCCGTTCGCCCGGCCCCCGACCTTGGCTCCGACCCTCCGGCCCCTGGCCGTCCGGCCTCCGGCCGCCCGGCTCCCGCTCACCCAGCTTCCGACCGCCCAGTCCCCAACCGCCCGGCTCCCGCTCACCCAACCCCCAGCCGTCCGGCTCCCGACCGCCCGGCTCTCGTCCATCCGATTGCCGGCCGTCCGACTAACGCCCGGCTTCCGGCCGTCCGATCCCCGGCCGTCCGGCTCCCGCCCGTCCAATTGCTGGCCGCTTTTTTGTTTCGAAAAGCGGGAGATTTTCCTGAGTTGGTCAAAATCGGGGCAAGTCGGGGAAATGGCGCGTCGTTTTTCCCACATGAAAAAACGTGACCTGGGATTTTACTGACGGAAGATGGGTCAAGTCCCCAAAATTCCCCCGACTTGCCCCGATTTTGACCAGATGAGCGTCGAAAACGTGTATTTCGCTTCTCTCCGCGCCTTTCCTTCGCATCCTTATGCTCGTAACGGTAAAACATCGATGAAAATCTTCGGGTCCCTTACCGTTGGGCGGGGCAGTCCGCCGTCGCGACGGGGTGCGGCACCCGTGACGCCCGCAAGTTGCCGTGGCGCACAGCACCTGCGGTGCCCGCAGGCCACCGTCGCGACGGCGCACCGTGCCCGTTGCGCCTGCTACACCCGCAAGCCACCGCCGCAGCAACGCGTTGCGCCTGCTACATCCGCGAGCCACCGTCGCGGCAACGCGTTGCGCCTGCTACATCCGCGAGCCACCGTCGCGGCAACGCGTCGCGCCCGTTGCGCCTGCCACACCCGCAGGTCGTCGTCGCTGCTGCGCGACACTTCGAAAGAGGCGCGTGACGAAGGTTGGGGCGCAGACGCCAGGCGCCGTCCGCCCGTCGCAGGCGCACTCGCCTACCGGTTGCGTTTTCGGCGGGCGCGATAGGCGGCCATGGGTTCTATGCGCACGCCTCGCTTGTTGGCGCTCACAGCCAGATCACCTTGAATGTTGGCCACATAGCCGCCGATGGGACGGCCTTCGGCGGCTCGGTCATAAGCGGCCAGCACCGCATCGACCGACGCCGTTTCCACGCGCGCGTCGGGACCGAGCATTCGCTGCAGCACGCGCACCACCGTGCGCCGCGCAAGGGGCAGCGGCTCGGTTCCCAGACCGGAAGCGCACACACAACCTGCCGAGGGATCATCCGGTTCGATAGCTTCCGCATAGCGACGTTCCCTTTCGGCGGCCATGTCATCAAACAAGTCGTCCTCGTCGGCAATGAGGTTCATGGTGCGCACGAGCACGTCGAGCAGCTGAGGGTTGCGTTCTTTGGCACGCGGCACTATTTCGTGGCGCACGTAGGCGCGGAAGCGGTCGGTGTGGGCGTTGGTGGCATCCTCGCGCCAGAGCGCGCCCGTCTCGTCGCACGTCGTCGGCAGCCCCGCGCGTTCGCGCTGCGACAGGTAAGCGCGCAAATCATCGCGGCTCACATCCAGAAGCGGCCGCACGACCGGCCCGTTGCGGTAGCGCATGGCGCGAAAACCCCCCGGTCCCGTGCCCACGATGGAGCGCATGTAGAAACTTTCCACGCGGTCGTCGGCCGTGTGCGCCGTGAGGATGCGCCCGTCCGCAAGCGGCGCGGCAGCATGCAGGCACAAGCTTTCAAGCGCCTCGTTGGCCACAAGATAGCGCTCGTGGCGCGCGACAGCCTCCACGTTCTCGCCAGTGCGCGCGGCCTCGGCGGCGATGTCGATCTCGCACGAGAACAAAGGCACATCCAGAAGCTCGGCCAGCTGCGCCACGAAGCGTGCGTCGGCGTCGGCGTCCTCGCCGCGCAGCCGGTGGTTCACATGCAGCATGGCCAGCTGACCGAGCGCACCACGTTCGCGCAGCTCGCACGCCACGTACGCAAGCGCCGTGGAGTCCGAGCCACCCGACACCATGAGCAGCGCCGGTGTCTCGGCGCTTGCCAAGTTGCGCTCGGCAAGCGTCGCCGCCGCGCGATCCACAAGCGGAACGGTTTCGGACATGGAAGCCCTCCTATCGTCGGAGCGGATGCGGCAGAGGTGCGGCAGACATCGTCGCAGTTCCCGTTGCGAAAACTGCGAAGAACGCAACCGTCGCCCAAGCGCCTGCCGGCGTCACCTCTCATCAGAGGTCAAAAGACGCCGTCCGGCATGGCCGAAGCGCCGCGCAACCATGATACTCCAACCAAGGAACGCGCGGGAGGCGCACAAAGCGCGAAATTCGGACGCCTTGTGCTTGAGGCCATCGGCTCGCCTCGGTCAACCCATCTGCTTCTCAATCTCCTCGATAAGGGCTATATCCGCCGGAAGCCACCGAACGCTATGCAGCGCATCCTTCGACAACCATTTGGCATCCTCGGCTTCCAGAAGCTTCAATTCCCCATCGACCACATCGCACCAGAAGCAATCCATCGAAAGGTGAAACGTCGGGTAGTCATACTCAACGGTCCCTATCAGATCGCCAACAGCGATCTCCGCGTCCAGCTCTTCCCGTATTTCCCTTACAAGCGCCTGCTCTGGCGTTTCGCCTTCTTCGATCTTTCCGCCGGGGAACTCCCATAGGCCCTTGAACTCGCCGTAGCCCCTGGCCGTGGCGAATATCGATTTCTTATCTTGCGGCGAATCGCAAATCACCGCTGCAACCACCTTGACCGTTTCCATCCAATTCCTCCTCAATCGGCAAGCATCCGACGCTTGCGCTTGTCTTCGGTGCGCGCGAAACGCACGGCGCGGCGGACCCTCTTTTGCCTCTTCGCGCTGGCCCCTGCCCCCAACATGGCCCGGGCGCTTTCAAACTGTCGCGGCTCTTCTTGCTTGCCGCGCCAATCGGCCTTCCCGCGCTCACCCCTCCGCCCGCCCTGCGGCGCGCTTCCATGGGACAAACGGACGCGAAATGCGGGGTTGGGGCCAGGGCTGTCTCCAAACGGCCCCAACCCCCCCCAAAAAAAAGCGCCTTACTGCCTGCGCTTTTCGGCTCCTCATTCATTGGCCCGCGACACCAATGCCACGCACTCGACGTGATCGGTGTGAGGGAACATGTCAACAGGCTGCACAACGCGGGCAACATAGCCACGGTCGCGCAAAAACCGCAGGTCGCGCACTTGAGTTTGGGGGTTGCAGGAGATGTAGACGATGCGCGCGGGCGCAAGCGCGGCCGCCGCCTCCAAAAACGTCTCGCTCGCCCCGGCGCGCGGCGGATCCATGAGCAGCACCTCGACGGACTCGCCCGCACGGGCCAGCTCGCGCATGAAGTCGCCCGCATCCCCCACCACGAAGCGCGCGTTCTCCACCCCGTTGTGCCGCGCGTTCTCACGCGCGTCGCGAATGGCCGACGCCACCGTGTCCACGCCCGTCACCTGCGCCGCGCCGCGCTTGGCGGCGACCAGGCCGATGGTGCCCGTGCCGCAGTAAGCGTCGATGGCGCGCTCTGCGCCCGTGAACCCCGCAAGGTCAACGGCCGTTTCGTACAGCACCTCGGTCTGCGCAGCGTTCACCTGGTAGAACGACTGCGACGAGATGCGGAAGCTCAAGCCGCACAGCGTGTCCAGGATGAAGCCGGGGCCGTAGAGCCGCTGCTCGCGTTGCCCGAGGATGACGTTGGTCTGGCGTTCGTTCACGTTCTGCACGATGGTGGTGACAGCAGGGCAGCGGCGAACAAGCTCGCGGCAGAACGCGCGCGAGGCGGGAAAGGCCGAACCATTCGTCACAAGCGTGACCAGCACCTCCCCGCTTTCGTGGCCCACGCGCACCACGGCGTGCCGCAGAAAGCCCGCATGCGCGTCCTCGTCATAGGGCGCAAGGCCGAAACGGCCCATGAGGTCGCGGATGGCGAGGATGATGCGCTTGGCCTCCTTGTTCTCGATGAGGCAGCCGTCGGTGGGCACGATGCGGTGCGACCCGGCGGCGTACATGCCGCAGAGGATCTCGCGGCGCGGCGCCCCGTCGCGGCTCCGGCCCCGGGCACGGTCACCGCCCGCCGCACGCGCGCGTCCTCGACCGCAATCCCCCTTCCCGCCGCCGGCCAACCGGCGGCCCGGCGCGTAGGGCGACACCACCTTGTTGCGGTAGTGATAAGGATCCTCCATCCCCAGAATCGGCCGCAACGCCTCTGAAGGCGCCACGTCGGCGAACAGTTGCGCCACATGCGCGTCCTTGGCCGCCAGCTGCTCGGCGTAAGGTTGGCCCACGTGCTGGCACGCCCCGCACGCCCGCTCGACGGGGCACGAAAGCCCGCCCCCGCCCGCGTTCGGCTGCGCATTCCGGCCCTCCGAGCGCGCCCGATCCGCATGCCCTCCGTCCGACGCGCGCAACCTCTTCGCGCGCGGCAGCCCCGCGCCCGACGCATTCGCACGCCCCGCGCTCGCCAAAGGGCGTCCCTTCTTGTCCCGCCGTTTTCGATTCGCCATGAAACCTCATCCGTTGCTTCGACCAAAACTGCACTATAGTATACGCACCACGTACGCACCTCATCGACGAAAGAAGGATTCCCTCATGACCAAGTTCACAAACGTCATCGTCCGGCGCCCCGCTCGCTCCCTCACGGAAGGCATCACATCGGCCCCCGAGCTGGGCGCACCCGACTACGAGCTGGCCTGCAAGCAGCACGACGACTACATCGCCGCGCTCAAGCAGTGCGGCGTGGAGGTGACGGTGCTGCCGGCGCTCGAAGAGTTCCCCGACTCCTGCTTCGTGGAGGACCCGGCCGTCATCACGCGCAAGGGCGCCATCATCACCAACCCGGGCGCGGCCAGCCGCAACGGCGAGAAGGACGAGATCGAGCCCGCCGTGCGCCAGTTCTTCGACGATGCGCACGTGAAACGCATCGTAGCACCGGGCACGCTGGACGGCGGCGACGTCATGATGGTGGGCGACCACTTCTACGTGGGCCGCTCCGCCCGCACCAACGAGGAGGGCATCCGCCAGTTCTTCGAGATTTTGGAAGGTTGGGGCCTTGAAGGCTCCGAAGTGCCGCTTGAGCACGTGCTGCACCTCAAGACCGGGGTGAACTACCTGGAGGACGGCAACATGCTGGTGTCCGGCGAGTTCGTGGACAAGCCCGATTTCCAGCAGTACCACCGCATCGAGATCCCCGAGGACGAGGCGTACGCCGCGAACTGCATCTGGGTGAACGGCACCGTCATCGTGCCCGAGGGCTACCCCGCCGTCTTGGCGGCCGTGCAGGACGCCGGTTACAAGACGCTCACGGTGGACACGTCCGAGTACCGCAAGCTCGACGGCGGCCTCTCCTGCTTGAGCTTGCGATTCTAGCCCGAAAGCGCGTTCGCGTTCCGTGCCGAGCGGTAACGGTTGGTTGACCGTTCCGTTCGGCACGCGTGTTTGCGGGCTATAGTCGGGGCATCCGCGCGAAAGGACGCCCTATGAGATTCATCATTCGCTGGTTGGTCACCGCCGTCGCCGTGGGCGTGGCCGTGTGGCTGGTGCCCGGCATCGAGGTTGTGGGAGGCACGGAGGCGTGGACGGCCATCGCGCTGTTCGGCCTGGTGCTGTCGCTCATCAACATCAGCGTGAAGCCGGTCATGCAGGTGCTCAGCCTGCCTATCACCGTCATTACGCTGGGCATTTTCTATCTGGTGGTGAACACGCTCATGCTCTACGTGGCCGCGTGGCTGGCAAATGGCATCTTCCAGGTGGGCATCGCCATCGCCACGTTCGGCAGCGCCTTTGTGGCGTCCATCGTCATCAGCATCGTATCCGGCATCATGAACGCCCTTGTAGGCGGCGAGTGACGACGGGATACAGCCGCGCGCCACGCGCGAGCGCGCATCTGCGACAGGCGCCCGCACCCATCTGCGCGCACCCGCACGCCACACCCGGAGCGTGACGGCAGGACGGGGATAACGTCACCCGACGGCATGGTGACGTTATCCCCGTCCTGCTGTCACGCTGCTGTCACGCTCTCTGCTCGGCAAGCGCGTCCGCGAACGCCTCGGCGGAGGGGTGCGCGACCACGTCCGGACGATTCACCTCGACGGCCTCCACCGCGCGACCCCTCACCTGCGGCTCGATCACGCGCCGCACCGTTTCCACCTCCGGCAGTTCAGGCATGCCGACCACCCTCCTTCTTGGCCGATTTCTTGATTTGTTCGTGATAGAAGTAGTTCACCACCACAGGCGGCGCATCGAAGGGACGGCGCATGCTGTCGTCGTTGGTGACATAGGGCAGCCCCTCCTCGGCGGTGAACTGCCGCAGCCGCGCATCAAGCCCCTCCCAGTACGCACGACTGCCCCGGCGGTAGATCTCGTCGTAGAGCGGCACCAAGCGGGGACGCGTTTGGCGGATGTAGTCCAAGATGGCCGCCTTGTAGCCGCCGCGCAGGTTGAGGTTTTCCAGCCACACGAGGTTGCAGCGTTCGCACGCGCGGCGGATGATGGCCTCCACGTCGGTGATGCCGGGGAAGATGGGCGAGATGAAGCAGGTGGTGCGCACGCCGGCGTTATGGAACGCTTCCATGGCGGCAAGGCGCCGCTCGATGGACGTCGCGTTGTCCATATCGCGCCGGAAGTCCTCGTCAAGCGTGTTGATGGACCAGCTCACGCGCGCGTCGGGAAACGTGCAAATAAGGTCGAGATCGCGCAGCACCAGATCGCTCTTCGTGGCGATGGAGAGCTTCGCGCCGCTGCCCCGCAGCTCTTCCAGCAGAGCGCGGGTGCGTCCGTAGGTTTCCTCCTGCGGAAGGTACGGATCGGTGACCGAGCCGATGAACAGCTCTTTGCCCGCGTAACGCTCGGGATGCTTGAGGGGCGGCCAGCGCTTCGCGTCCAAAAACGCGCCCCACGGCTCGTCGTGGCCGGTGAAGCGCTTCATGAACGACGCATAGCAGTACCGGCATCCGTGCGTGCAGCCCACGTACGGGTTCACGGAGTACTCGCACACCGGCAGGTTCGATTTCGACAGCACGCTCTTGACCTCCACCTCCCGCACGACGAGGGAGCCGCTAGCTGCGGGCGCAGCGGCGCCGGGGGCATTGGCGGCTGCAGGCGCGGCGGGAGCTGCGGGTGCGCCGGCGGCCATAGGCGTCGCGCCCGCCTCCGCCCCGCGCGGCGCCGCCGTCACCATGCCCCCAGGTGGATGTGCCCCTCGGGACTCGTGCCGTACTGCTCGGGAAGCCGCTCGTCGGGCTTCGGGCGCCCGATGCCGATAAAGCACGGCGTCATCCACCCCTTCGGCACGCCCAGCATTTCCAGCACCACATCGTGCTCCCTGTTCAGCGGAATGCGCAGCGAGTAGCCAAGCCCCTCGTTGACGGTCGCCAACATGATGTTCTCCGCTACGCACCAGGCAGTTGCCAGCGGATTGAGCTTGCTGACCCATTCGGCGTTCAGCTTCGAGCACCTGAACAACGGCACAATGACGCACGGGCACTCCACCAGCATGGTGTACTGTCGCGGCATGGCATAGGCGTACATCTGCTGCGCCAGATCAAGCGTGCGCCCTTCGTAGCGGCGCGCGTTGAAACGCTGCACGACGCGCTTGGCATAGGCGAACGCGCGCTCCTTCTCCTCGCGCGTTCGCAACACGATGAACTGCCAAGAACGGTAATGATCCCATGAGGGCGCCTTCATGCCCGCCTCGATGATGCGCTCGATGGCGGCGAAGTTAACGTCTTCGTCCGTCCACTCACGGCTGGTCCTTCTCTTGTTGATGACTTCGGCGAATTCCATAGGCTCTCCTTCGGCGATAATACGGTTCGGATGACGCGGACGCGCGGGACGGGGCGAACGGCACGGACGCGGCCCCGGAAGCGCGGAGCGCGATTCGGATGACGCGGGACGCGGGGCGAACGGCGCGGGCGCAGGGCGCAGCGCGGCCCCGGCCCCGCATCCGCTCGGATCACAAGTCGAGCAAGGTGGTGGCGTTCGGCTGCTTCTTCGCCAGAAACGACCGCTGGGCCCCTTGCGAAACGTCGTCGGCGGGTCGCACATGCCCTAGCAGCAGCGACGAGGCGGGGTCGTGCAGCTTGCGGTTCTCGAACGCTTTCTGCGGATTCTTGTTCGCATAGCAGTACTTGCAGCCGTTCAGGCACGTGTCGTACGCGCCGATGTCGCGGCTCTCGATGCAGTGGCAACCCTCGCGCAGGCCCTTGTGCTTGAGGGTGCGAAACGCCACGCCGTTCGCCTTCCCCAGCGCTTCAAGCGTCATGCAGCCGCTCGCATGGATGCCGTAACGCGAGAAATCCCCGTTCGTGCCACAGGTTTGCAGGCGGATACCGTGGCGGCGCGCCGTGTCGCCCAGGCTTTTCGCCAACGTGTCGCGGTCGGCCTCGGTGAGCGGGATGATCTCGGGCATGTTGGCGTCCAGCTTCTTGTACATCTCCACGAAGCTGAAGATGCAGCGGTCAATGTGCGGCACCAGCACGCCTGCCATGCGTTCGAACGTCTCGCAGTGACGCTCTACGGTGTAGTCGCGCGTGAGCAGCACCGGGTCGTAGCGCCACGCGACGCGCTGTTTGCCCACCAGCGCCGACAGCTCGACAAGCGTCTCCATGCTCTCCTCGACAGACGGCACGCCCGGCTCGACGTCTTTGCCGTACGCGGTGATGGTGTAGTGGAAATAGGTGTTGAACCGGTCGGTGATCTCGTGCAGCCGAGGCAAAATGGGGCGGTAGTTCTTCGAGCAGAACACCACGCAGTCCACCTTGTCAGGCGTCAGTTCGTAGCGGTTCACCTTGTTCGGGAACAGCGGGTTGCGCACAAGCACGTACCCTTCGGAGAAGCGACGCAAAAGCCACTCGGTGTAGAACTGCACGGTGTCCGTGCGCGCTCCGGTATTGATGATCATTCCCCCACCTCCGGGATCTCGTCGAACTTGCGTTTCATGTGACTGGAGAACAGGGTGGTCAAACGCACGAGCTCGGCGATGTCCTCCCCCGAAAGCTCGGCCATGGCGTCGATCTCGGCGTCGGCTGCCGGCGGTATGATGGCACGCACATACTCGACGCCCGCAGGCGTGAGGCGGACGATCTTGCTGCGACGGTCCGCTGCCAGCTCGGACAACTCCACATAGCCCTTCTTCATGAACTTCTTGACGATGGCGCTCACTGTTTGCCGCGTTGCCGAAAGCCGCTCGCAAATCTCCGATTGCAGGCATCCGTCCGGTGCGAACCAGACAAGATCGAGCACGAACAGCTCTTTGGCGGTCAGGCCATGCTTGCGCGCGTACAGCTCGTAAGCGGAAAACTGCACGTCGCGCAGCTTGCAGTAGCGGTTCACATACGCCCGCACATCCTCACGCTGCATCGCCGCCCTCCTTTGTGGAAAATATTGGACTGTCTGATATTTGACTATATACTAGCAGAACGAGTGAGCAGTGTTAAGGGGTTGATAATGACGCGGAATGGCCCAGTGGCATCAAAAAGCCGCAGGAGGTTGTGTTGCTCTCGTGACAGCAGGACGGGGATAACGTCACCGCCGAGGCATACCGTATCCCGAAGATGGCGTTATCCCCATTCTGCGTCATAGAGTTCGTAGCACCAATGAACTATCGAAAGCGCGATTTGACTAAAATTTTCCGCAGCTCGGTGACAGCGGGACGGATGGTGACAGCGGTGGTGACAGCAGGGTGACAGCAGGACGGGGATAACGTCACTTACCTAAACCTTGCACCTCTGGATGACCCCGCGTCCAATTCCGGTCAGGCGCTCTATCTGCCTCACGGACAGTCCGTGCATTCGCAGTTTTTGCAACGCCCGATCACGGTCGGCTTTCCCCATAGAGGCAATGCAGGTCGAAAACTTATCGCCAAACAGATCGCGCGCAAGGTCTACCGCCTCGCCATCGGACACGGCTTTTCGCGCCACAAGAATCTGGTCGTTCTTGACGCGAATGTCGGTTAGGCCAACCTCTACACCATCTTCCGAGTGAAAAGCGACAAACGCATCGCGCCCACCGAACATATCGAGGATGTCTTCCAACTCTTTCGCAGGATGCTCCTTTAAGTAGGCAGCATAGCTACTCCAACGGTAGTTGTCGCACCTGCCGATTCCCGCTCTGTCGGGGTTCAGGTGAATATAACGCACAACCTCCATGAGATAGGCGTCTTCCTCGACGGGATAGCTCGCAAATCGGTCTTGGAACACCGGCCCGACGTGGCCATGCTTTCCATTGTAGTGGCGCGCAAACGATGTGTTCAGCGACCTCATAAGACAAACGAGGTCATCCATTTTCCCCTTCAGCAGCAGATGCACGTGGTTGTCCATAAGACACATTGCCAAAAGTGAAACCTTGTTATCTTGAGCGTAATCGTGGAGTTTTTCCAGGAAGAATTTCCTATCGCCATCGTCTTCGAACAGCACTCTTCTACCAGCGCCACGTTCAACAACGTGGTATATATCCGACTGCGCTATTCGTCGCCCCGCTCGCGTCATTTGCCCTCACTCTCCACGAATCGCTCCGATAATATGGTGACATTATCCCCGTCCTGCTGTCACCATCCTGCTGTCACCCCGTCCTGCTGTCACCCTGCTGTCACCTAGTGACATTATCCCCGTCCTGCTGTCAATCGTGACATTATCCCCGTCCTGCTGTCACCCGTCCTGCTGCTGTCACCATCCAGTGACATTATCCCCGTCCTGCTGTCACCTGCTGCTGTCACCTGCTGTCACACTCTGCGCTTACAGCGCTAGGCGGTAGATGGCGCGGGCGTCGTCCATGGAGAGTTTCTTGAAGCTGCCGAAAGGTTCGCCCTTGTTCGCTTTAAGCGTGGGGATGAGTTTTTCGATGTCGCCCTCCTCCACGTCCAGTTCAGCGAGCGTGGTGGGCATGCCGAGCGAGGCGAAGAACGAGCGCGTCTCGTCGATGGCGGACAGCGCGTCGGCCATGGCGTCGCCGGTGGGCGCAAGGCCGAACACCTCGCGGCCGTAGAAGGCGAAGCGCTCCGGGTTGGCGTCGCAGACGAACTCCATCCACGCCGGGAACATCACGGCCAGCCCCGCGCCGTGCGTGATCTCGGGATAGAGCGCGGACAGCTCATGCTCCAAGCCGTGCGTGGCCCAGTCCTCGTGGCGACCGACGCCGGCCAGGCCCTGGTGGCAGAGCATTCCCGCCCACATGACGTTCGCACGGGCGTCGTAGTTGTCCGGCTCGGCCAGCACGCGCGGAGCCTCGGCGCGCACCGTCCTCATGAGCGACAGGCACAGATTGTCCGTCACCGGCACCGCGCCCACGTCGTCGAAGAAGCGCTCCAGCAGATGGCAGAACATGTCCGTGAGCCCTGCGGCCGTCTGGAACGGCGGCAGGGTGAACGTGAGCTCGGGGTTCATGAACGCGAGCTTCGGGCGCTGCGCGTTGTTGGGATAGCCCGACTTCATTTGCAGCGCGTCGTTGCTCACCACGGTGTTCTTGGACGCCTCGCTGCCGGCGGCGGGAATGGTCAGCACCACGGCGATGGGCAGCACGTCGTTGGTCTGGCGCTTCGTCTCGAAGAAGTCCCATACGTCGCCGTCGTAGCGCGCGCCCACGGCCACGGCCTTGGCCGAGTCGATAACCGAGCCGCCGCCCACGGCCAACACCCAGTCCACGCCGTGCTCCTTGCACAGCGCCACGCCCTCGCGCACAAGCGTGATCTCGGGATTCGGACGCACGCCGCCCAGCTCCACGCGCTCGACGCCCGCCGCGTCAAGCGAGGCGCGCACGCGGTCGATAAGCCCGCTCTTGACCGCGCTCTGCCCGCCGAAGTGCAACAGCACGCGCTTCGCACCGCGCTCGGCCAGCTTCTCGCCCACCTGCTCTTCCGCTCCCTTGCCGAACACGAAATGCGTCGGCGATACAAATTCGAAGTTCTCCATAAAACGACCCGCTTTCCGTGCCGAACGTTCCGTAAACGACGCGACAACCTCCATCGGCAGCGCCGTTTCGCTTCGGCATCAGTATATACGCCGGAAGCGGGCATGCCCAGAGGATCGACGCCCCCGCCAACCCCCCCCCCGCCGCCCGCAGCGGACCGCCCGCCGCCCACAACTCTCAGGCCGCGCGAAAAGGCGCGCGGGGCAAGGCGAGGCGAATCGCATCTTTCTCCAGCCTACTAATTCAATCGAAAAACCTCCCGTTCTGTCGTACAATATACGCGAAGCGAACCCGCTTCATGTTGGATTGGGAAAGGACCCTGTCATGCAGAACCAGAACGCGCGCGTCGTGCGCAACCTCAGCATCGCCGCTTTGATCTTGTCTATCCTGGTCATCCTAGGATCGCTCATCTCCGTGGCGTTCCTTGGGCTGGGCGCGGCGGCCCTCAACGACCCAAGCGTCACGGCGGCGGCCACCTACGAGCTGGAAACCGACGGCACCCTTGAAAGCTACGGACTCACCGGCGAGGATGCCGTGGGCCTCACCGCCTTCGTGCTCGGTCTTGGCGGCATGTACTTCGTTTGGGCCATCATCTGCTCCATCGTGGCCTTGGTCGCGGCCATTTTGGGCATGCGCAACTACGACAAGGTGGACAAGCTGGGCGGAGCCTTCGGATGGGCCATCGCCGGCGCCGTCTTCTCGTTTCTGTGCGGGAACCTCGTCATCATGATCCTGCTCATCATCTCGGCCGTCTACATCAACAAGGTGCGCAAAGCCCCCATGGTGCCCTACGGCCAGCCGCAGCCTCAGCCTGTGTACACCCCGTACCAGCAAGGCGCTCCAACCCAGCAGCCGACCGACCGGCAGCAGTAGCAGCAACTTCGCGCGAACAGAAAGGGGCGCGGCCCGCCATCGAGCGGCCGCGCCCCTTTCTCGTTTCAGCTTGATGCTCGATCAAACGCCTCTGACGTAGTCGGCCGCAGCCAAGCCGGCAAGGCGCCCGCTCACCGGCCTCGGCCAAACGCCTTGGACGCGCTTCTCAACGCCAAGCCGGTCCCAAGCGCCCTACCCCAGCGCCACGTCCAGCACCATCATCACCAGAAACCCCACCATCACGCCCAAGGTGCCGGCGTTGGAGTGCTCTCCCAAATGCGCTTCGGGGATCAGCTCCTCCACCACCACGTACATCATGGCGCCCGCAGAAAACGCCAGCATCCACGGCATGTAAGGCGATACAAGCCCGGCGAACAACACCACCAGGATGCCGAACACCGGCTCCGCCAAACCGGACAGAGCCCCCAGGCAAAACGCCTTCGGAGCGCTCATACCCTCCTGGAGCAGCGGCAGCGCGACCGCAGCGCCCTCGGGGACGTTCTGAATGCCTATCCCCACGGCCAACGCCACCGCCATCCCGAACAGGGCAGGATCCCCGCCGTTTTGAGAGGCCATGGCAAACAGCAGACCCACGCTCATGCCCTCGGGAATGTTGTGGAGGGTGACGGCCGTGAACAGCAGCGTCGGACGGTTCCACGAACTCGGCAGGCCCTCGGGGCTGCTTTCGCCCGGATGCAGGTGCGGCAGCAGCTGGTGCAGCACCATCAGGAACGCAACGCCGATGGCAAAGCCGCCCGCTGCGGGAATCCAGCCGATCTGCCCGGCCTCCTCCGCCCGCTCGATGGCGGGGATGAGCAGCGACCACACCGACGCCGCAATCATGACGCCGGCCGCGAAACCAAGGAAGATGCGCTGGAGCAGCACGCTGTCGCGCTTGCGGAACAAGAACACCGACGCCGATCCCAGCGTGGTCATGAAAAACGTGAACCCCGTCCCGGCGGCGGCCCACAGCAAAGCCTGCGGCATCTTCGCGTCCTCTCTTTCGCTCCGAGCGCGGGACCGCCGTCATGCGCGCGGCCGTCTTCCGATCTCGGATTCCCGTATCGTACAGTGTAAGCCAATCGTCTGCCGCGCACCTCGGGGAAAGCCGTGCGCGCTTTCAAAGCGATGGGGCCGGAACGCGGTCCCAGCCCCATCGAAAGGAATACCGACAGCGACGCTTGGTCTGCTGAACCTACTAGCCTGCCGCTTGCGCGGCATCCGCAATAACACTGTACGAGACTGTTACTTGGCGAAGATAGTCTTTTGCTCGAAATTGCGTTTTTATTCAACTGTCGGACACGGGCATTGTACACGTTTTCCCTTCCGGTGCGAACCCCCTAGAAGCTTTTTGTGCAGGTGAACAACCAAACTATCGACCAACGGAACGCCGCGCGCCGCGCGCCGACCCCCTTCGGACATATGCAGAATCCATCCCATTTTATGCATTTCCCCTTATCGAAGGGCACGGGCGGGTGCGCAAACCGCGCCGTCAGGCCCACCCGGCCCGCCGTAAACGCGCCTCCGGAAAAGGGCCGGCAAAACCACGGCCCCTGCCGCGCAAAGCGACAGGGGCCGTGACATGGGACCAGAAACGGCAGCTACTCGCCGGCGAGCGGCGCCGGGGTGGTGTAGGTGCGGGCGGCGTTCTCCTGATCAAGATCGTACAGCGCCTTGGCGTCGGAGCCGAACAGCTTCATGCGCGTGATCATCTTCTCGGCGTTGTCCTCCTCTTCCTGCTGCTCTTCGATGAACCAGCCCAGGAAGTTCATGGTGCGGTAGTCGCGCACCTCCGCAGCGGCGGCGTAGATGTCGTTGATGAGGCGGGTCACGTACTGCTCGTGCTCGAGCGCGGCCTCAAGGGGCTCCAAGTGGGACGAGAAGGTCTTGTTCGGCTGGTCGATGGCGAGCAGCGTCACCTTCTGGCCGTTCTCATGCAGGTAGTTGCGGAAGATCATGGCGTGATCGCGTTCCTCCTGCGCCTGGATCTCGTACCAGTTGGCGAAGCCCTCCAGGCCCTCCTCCTCATAATAGTCGGCGAACGACAGGTACAGGTAGGCCGAGTAAAGCTCTTTGTTGATTTGGTCGTTCAGCAGTTCGTACACACGTGCGTCCATGGTGGCTCCCTTCCTTTGGTCATGCGAGCGTCATTGCAACGCCCCTGCTCATTCGTCGTTTATGATACCAATGATCAGCCCTTTTCCTCTGCTCGGTCAGACGAATTCACAGAGTGAGCAAGGCGCGCAGGGCAGCACAGGGCAGGGCGGCGCCTGCAAGAGAGAGTGCGCCATGCGGCAAGGGCCACCTACCGTGCGGCCCCGTCTTCGCGCTTGGCGCCATCCCCCGCCTCCAGAGCGGCCCTCGAAGCGCGTCGGCGCGCGGCAACCCGTCGGCCCTCCGCCAGCACCATGACGCCGAGGTAGCACGCGTGCAAACCGGGCATGATCTGGCAGGCTTGCAGCTCGAGCAGCCGGGACGCCGCCATGCCCGCGGCAACGCCGACGGCGCAGCTTGCGCAGAACAAGGCGAACACCTTCGAAAAACCCAGGTCGGAGCTTTTCGCCGTCCAGAACAGCACAACCAGGCCAAGCACGTTGAACACGGCGGCGGACGGATACGACAGGACGGAAAGCGCAACCGAAGCCCCAAGGGAAGCCCCTCCCCCTCCCGCCAAAAGCTGCGACGCCAGGGCCGCGGCGGCGGCCAGCAGAAGCGACGCGCGGCAGAAACGCTCCATGATCCCGCCCGCCGTCGCACGGGCGCGGGAAACCACCCACGCCGTTACCGCGAACAGCGCCGCATACGCCACCGGCCTGGCGGAGAAGGCCTCCGCCAGCGGATCGACGGTGCCAGGCCAAAACGCCATCCCAAGGGCGAAGCAGTTGAGGACGAGTCCGACGACGGCCATCCAGCCTCCGCGAACCGCTTGGTACATGGTGGAGATGGGCTTCGGGGCAGCATCGGCATCCAGAAAGCCCGCGCGAATCTCGTCGGCACGCACGATGTCGCGCGCCAGCAGGGGAAGCCCGCCGCACACCACTAGGACCAAAAGCCCCAAGCAAAACAGAAACGGCGTGCCCGCGAACTCCATGGCAAGCTCAAGGCACGATGCGATCAAAAACGAGAGCGCCGTGGTCAAAAGCGCCCCGCGATACGAGAGAAAGCGATAGTAGCGTCCCCATTGGCGAAGAAGGCAGGCCAAGCCGAACCCGAGAAGCAGGCCGGACCCTGCGGCTCCTGCGGCAGAGGGCAAAGCGTTCGCAAGCAGGGAGATCGTCGCGCCGAGCATGCCGCAGACCAAGCCCACGCCGATGGACCAGCGCCGCTGCTCCCCGTCGTGGGCGGACACGAGCACCGCCACGCACAACAGCACGACGCCGAGCAAAAACGACCCGGAGAACAGCCCCGCAACGCCTTCAAGGTCGTACGACGCGAGCAGTTGGTTTCCCGCGCGAAGGCACAAGCCGAACGCGGCAACCACGCACGACAAGGCAAGCCCCATCGGGGTCAACGCCCGTTCGTATGCAGCGGCCTTGCCGATGATCGCCCTCCTCCATCATCTGAAATCCTCATTATAAGGGCAGCGGGAGCGCAGGCGGGCCGGCAAAGCGCGAAAGGCGGCTTTGTCAACCAGAAATCGCAGGCCACGTCACACGTTGCAGACCAGGTTCGCACCATGGGCCGGCAAAGCATGCGAGCACGGGGCGCTGAGCGCGTGCGCCCCGCCCGCAAAAGCGGCACGGACCGCCGGCGCCGCGCTTCGGCTCCGCCTTCCCGCAAGACGCCCTCCCCCGAAAAGCGAAGCGCAAAGAAGCGGCCTCCTCCAAGCAAAAAGGCCCCCGCTTTCGCAGGGGCCCGACTCGCACACCCGACGCGTCGTGCGCAGCTTCCGGCATGCGGATCGCAACCCGCCGCGCTCCGCATGCCCCACGCAACCTGCGGCGCGCCTACAGCATGGGCACCACCATCGTCACCGGCAACGCCGCAACCACCACCAGGTAGCGCAGCAGAAAACCGCCGACGAGCACGCCCACGTCCGACCCGAAGCTGATCCAGTGCGCCTTGCGGCTCTCCTCGAACTCCCTCGGGCTGAAAAACAATAGCCACGTCTCCAAAACGGTGGGCAGCACCAGGCCGACCAGCACAAGCCCAACCCAGAACCACGGCGCGAACTCGCCCGCCACCAAAGACACCACCGAGTTCCACCCCGCAACGGAGTTGCTCGACGTGACGAACAGAAGCGACGCCACCAGCACCAGCTCGATGATGGGCAGGCAGAAGTGGAACTTTTTGAGCACGCCCACGCGGTTGAACTCGTCGGCATGCCTCACAATGCTGACGAGCAGCACCGACGCCATGCCGGCGGACATCGCCGACACGAGGAACAGGATGGGCAGAAGCGCGTTGTTCCACAACGGGAACGTCTTGCACACGCCCAGCAGGGCGCCCGTGTACATGGCCACGCACAGCGCGAACACCACGCCCACGATGTCGAGCCACACCGGCACGGGCCGCTTCAGGAAATCGAGCAGCACCACCGCAAGCGCCACCACCGTGAAGCCGGCCAAAAACACCACGCCCCAGGTCATCACGGAGCCGAAGTTCGTCAGCAGCAGCGCGAAGCGCAGCGGGTTGTGCAGGCCGCCCTCGGCGTCGAACATGAGCAGCACGAGTCCCACGATGACGACCGCAGGCGCTATCATGTGCCCGATCTTGCGCATCTTGACGGCCTCAGGGTGCTTCCAGCCAAGAAACGCCGAGGTCACGAACGCGCCGCCGCCCAAACCGGCAAGGAACAGGTACCACGCGATGATGGCACCCCAGATAGGTTCAAACGTCATCGTTCATCACCTCACGTAGAAGATTTTCGCTTTGGTCAGATCACCGGCGATGGGCTGCGCGTTCGCAGCGGCGATCTCCTGGGCGATGTCGCTTTCGGGGTCGTCCAAATCACCGAACAGGCGCGCGCCCGTCAGGCACGCCTCCACGCACGAGCACATCCGCGTGCCCGACGTCTCGGCCGACACGGTGCAGAAGCGGCACTTGTCCACCGTGCCCGTCTCCTCGTTGAACACGCGCACCTGGTAGGGGCAGGCGGCCATGCAGTACTTGCAGCCGATGCAGCGCCCATGGTCGACCTGCACGATGCCGTCCGGGCCGAGGTAGGCCGCGCCGGTCGGGCACACCGCGGCGCACGGCGCGTCCTCGCAGTGCATGCACTGCAGCGGAACCGTCTCCACGCGCACGGTGGGGTACGTGCCCGTCTCCTTCTCCTCATAGCGGATGAAGTCCTCGTTGGGCAGAAGGTCGTTTTGACGCTGGCACGCCACGCGGCAGGCGTAGCAGCCGATGCATTTCTTCGTGTTGATGAGCATTCCGTAGCGAGCCATTACGCACCTGCCTTCTTGACCGTGACGATAGCCTCCTGCGTGCACGCGCCACCATAGCCCGGCTCTATGAAAAACGGCACGAAAGCCATCTGGCTCAGACCCACGTTGTGCGCAGTGCGCTGGTCGGGCGAGGTGCAACCGTAGTGGCTGGGAATGTAGAGGGCCTCGGGGTTGATGCGCTGCGTCACCTTCACGCGGACACGGCCCGTGTGCTCCTCGTTGGACACCTCCACCTCGTCGCCGTCGGCGATGCCCAGCTGGGCCGCCTTGTCGGCGTTCATCCACACGCG
>NZ_CBDTNW010000029.1:0-11561 GCF_965361815.1 Rubneribacter sp. | reverse complement strand
GGCCATGCACTGCTCGGCCAAGAGGCTGTTCCCCAACTTCAGCTTCCTGGACGCGCCGTTCAACGCGCAGTACTACAAGGGCACGCCGGAGACGGAGATCGCCTACATGGGCTGCCGCACGCGCGTGATGGGCAACGTGTACGACCCGGATCGCGAGGTCACGCCCGGCCGTGGCAACCTGTCGTTCACGTCCATCAACCTGCCGCGCCTGGCCATCCGCGCGAAGGGCGATTTGGATTTGTTCTTCGACCTGCTGGACGCGAAGCTGGCCCTTGTGGTGGGGCAGCTGGACGAGCGCTTTGAGATCCAGGCGCGCAAGAAGGTGTACAACGCGCCGTTTTTGATGGGCCAGGGCGTGTGGATAGACTCCGAGAAGCTCTCGCCCAACGACGAGCAGCGCGAGGTGCTCAAGCACGGCACGCTGTCGCTTGGGTTCATCGGCTTGGCCGAGACGCTGGTGGCGCTCACCGGCAAGCACCACGGCGAGTCGCGCGCCGCGCAGAACCTCGGTTTGGAGATCATCGGGCACATGCGCGCCTACCTGGACCGCCTGTCGCAGGAGCGCCATATGAACTACGGCCTGATAGCCACGCCGGCCGAGGGCCTGTCCGGCCGCTTCGTGCGCATGGACCGCGCGCGCTACGGCTCCATCCCGGGCGTGACCGACCGCGACTACTACACCAACGGCTTCCACGTGCCGGTGTACTATCCCATCAGCGCGTTCGAGAAGATAGAGATAGAGGCGCCCTACCACGCGCTCACGAACGCCGGCCATATCTCCTACGTGGAGCTTGACGGCGACCCGACCGAGAACCTGGAGGCGTTCGAGGCCGTCATCCGCCACATGAAGGAAAGCGGCATCGGCTACGGTTCGGTGAACCACCCGGTGGACCGCGACCCGGTGTGCGGCTACAACGGCATCATCGGCGACGTGTGCCCGAAGTGCGGGCGCACCGAGGAGGAGCACGGTGTGGCCTTCGAGCGCATCCGTCGCATCACCGGCTACTTGGTGGGCACGCTCGACCGCTTCAACGACGCCAAGCGCGCCGAGGAGGCCGACCGCGTGAAGCACTCGCTGTAGAGCGCGTCGCCTTGCTCTGCGTGCGGTATCGCTTGCGGCGGGGCGCCGTAGGAGGTTGTTGCGGGATACTGCGAGGTATCTCATAAAGAAAGCCCGTCTGCCGCTGAATTTAAACGGCGTGGTGGACGGGCTTTTGCATCGGTATGCGGGCTTTCCGTCCATTGCGAGTTCGCCGTGCTAGAATCCTCGGGAGATAGTGACTGATCGGGGTTTTGGTGCGCAGCCGCCAAATTCGTGCTCGCGCACAGCTGGGTGCGCGCAATCCTGTGAGAGCACAGATGAAAGAGAAGGTTACCATGACAGTGTCCGATAGCGTGCAAAAGCCTGCAACCATTCGTATCTTCGGCACGGCTCCGGATTCTATTGTGGATGGGCCGGGGCTGCGTTTTGCGGTGTTTGTGCAGGGGTGTTCGCACGGTTGCCCCGGCTGCCACAACCCTGAAAGCCAGCCGCATGAAGGCGGGGAAGTGCGCTCGATAGACAGTCTGGTGGCCGAGGTGGCCGCCAACAAGCTGGCGTCGGGTGTGACGCTGTCGGGTGGGGAGCCGTTTGAGCAGGCTGCTGCCTGTGCGGAGGTGGCTCGGCGTTGCCGCGCGCTTGGGTTGGGCGTGTGGACATACTCGGGTTACACCTACGAACAGTTGGAGGCGGGCGTGCCGGATGCTTCTGCGCGCGAGCTTTTGGACGCCACGGACGTGCTGGTGGACGGTCCTTTTGTGCAGTCGCTTCACTCGTTTGATCTGGCATGGCGCGGTTCGTCCAACCAGCGACTGGTGGATGTGGCCGCCACGCGTGCGGCGGGCCGTGTTGTGGAATGGAGCGTTCCGGTGGAGGTGCCCTTGAAGCCGCCCTCGTGGTAAGGCGCCCGGCTGCACGCTTTGACCCATTGAACTATGATAAAGGTGTTACAATAACGCGGAGGCGCCTGCGGGCGCATGGCGAAGGCGCGGCGTGCCTTTCGGAGGCGCCGTCTGCGCTGATCGGGATGGTGCGAGGTGGGAATGCTGTTCGGCTGGTACATCGTTGGCTACCTGTTCTTAGCCGGGGTGGGCAGCGGCGCGTTTCTGGTGGCGGCCGCCTGCTGCGTGTTGGACGCGGTCAGCCGCACCGAAGAAAGCGCGCGTGCGGCCGAGGCGGCGCAGGCGGGGTTCTACGTCGCTCCGTGCTGCATGACGTTGGCGGCGTTCCTGCTGCTGCTCGACTTGGGCAACGCCGAGCGCGCGTTGGCGGTTGCGGCGACGCCGTTTCAGTCGGTCATGTCCGCAGGGGCGTGGCTGGTGGCGCTGCTCACGCTGGTGTCGGGTGCGCTGGCGGCGACGATGCTCGTGCGGCGCCGGGTGCCCCGGTCGGTCGGTTGGCTGTGCTGCGTCGCGGGCGGTGCGTGCGCGGTCGGGGTCATGACGTACACGGGGCTTCTGCTCTCGGACATGGTCTCCATCGACTTTTGGCGCTCGCCGTGGCTTGTGGTGCTGTTCGTGGCGTCGTCGCTGTCCACGGGCGCGGCGGCCGTGTTGGGGCTCAACGTCGTGCTGCGTCCGGGTTCGCGCGGGATCGCGTCTGGGCTGTGGCGCGCGGCGGGCGTGCTCGGCGCGGCGGAGGCGGCGGTGCTCGCGGTGTTCGTGATCGCGCAGAGCGGCTACACCGAGGTTGCCGCGCAGTCGTGCGCCCTTTTGGTCGGCGGTCGCTTGGCCCCGGCGTTCTGGGGCCTGGTGTGCGCGGCGGGGCTGGCGCTTCCCCTGGCGTGCCACGGCGCGCAGGGCGCGTCCGCGCGGCCCGCGGCGGTGGCCGTCTCGTCGGCCGGGGTGCTGTCCGGCGGGCTGGCGCTTCGCTACTGCATTGTGGCGGCGGCGCTGTACACGCCGTACGCGCTGGGGGCGCCGCTGTGAGAAGGAGAAGGACCATGCGACCGGAATGTGGGAAAGCGTGACGACCAATACCGAAACCGTGCAGATCACCATTGACGAGAACAGCGGCATTCCCATTTGGCTGCAGCTGCGCAACCGTCTGATCTACCTGATCACGTCTGGAAGCTATGCGGTGGGCGACAAGCTGCCCACCATGCGCGAAATGGCGGTTGAGCTGGGAATCAACTACAACACGGTGAGCAAGGTCTACCAGGACATCGAGCGCGACGGCTACATCGTGTCGAAGCGCGGCCGCGGAACCTTCGTGCACGACGGGTATCGGGCCGACGGGGAATCGGCTTGCAACGCGGCCGACTCGCTGGCGGATTCGTTCATACAGCAGTGCCGCGAGCTGGGGGTTCCGCGACGTGACATCATGGAGCTGGTGGAGCGGCGCCTGCGGGCGACCGAGGGCTAGAGGAGGGCTGCGATGAAGCTCAGCTTGCGAGGAGAGGACAAGAAGGCGAACAGGCCGGCGCGAACGCCCAGGCCGAAAGCGACGGCGGTGGAGATGGAGCCGAACGAGGCCACGCGCGCAGGCGTGTACCTGTTCGCCCTGGCCGTGTTCGCCATCGGATTCGCCGCGGCGTTCGCCATCACGCTGCCGTGGATGTCGGCGGCCACGGCGGTCCTTTCCGTGGCGGTGGGCGCGCTGGCGGCCGCGTGCGTGCGCGTGGCGCCCCAGTGGGAGCGTGTGGCGGTGCTTCGCTTCGGGCGGTTCCACCGCATTGCGGGGCCGGGTTTGTACGCGGTCGCCCCCTTCGTCGAGTACGCGGCCATGCATGTGGACCAGCGCACCATGACCTCGTCGTTTTCCGCAGAGGCCGCGCTCACGGCCGACCTGGTGCCGGTGGATGTGGACGCCATCATCTTCTGGGTGGTGTGGGATGCGAAAAAGGCCTGCCTGGAGGTGGAGAACTATCCGCGGGCGGTGCTGTGGAGCGCGCAGACCGCCATGCGCGACGCCATCGGGCAGGTGAACCTGGCCGAGCTCTCGCTGCGCCGCAAGCAGATCGACCGGGAGCTGCAGCAGGTGCTGGGCGAGAGGTGCGAGCAGTGGGGCATCACGGTCATGTCGGTGGAGATCCGCGACATAGCCGTGCCCGAGGAGCTGCAGGACGCGCTGTCGAAGGAGGCGCAGGCCGAACGCGAGCGCAACGCCCGCACCATCTTGGCCGAGGTGGAAAAGGACATCTCGGAGATGTTCGTGGAGGCCGCCGAGGTGTATGATCGCAACCCCAAGGCGCTGCAGCTGCGCGCGATGAACCTCGCCTACGAAGGCGCGCGCGAGGGCAAGGGCGTGTTGCTGGCTCCCAGCGCCTTAGCCGACGGCTTCGACGTGGAGAAGCTGCTCAGGGGCGAGTAGGGCGGCGCGGCAAGCGCGGAAACCTTGGATATCAATTGAGCTCAGAATAGGCGCGCAAACGGCTTTCCGCTACTTCGTAGACTTCGTTATCTTCGCGAACGCCCACTACGACAATTACCATGCGTTCGTCTTTGCGTGCAAGTGAGTGCACAGCTCGAAGACCGCTAGCACGCAGCTTGATTTTGAACAGCCCGGAAAGGTTGCGTTCACCTTTATTGCCCAGGGGTTTGCCGTAACCGCCTTCGTTTGCGGGAAGAGGATTGTTTTGCAACCTTTTCTATGGCTCGTGCATATTGTTTTCGAATAGAGCCATCAAGCTTTCGGATGTCTTTGGCGGCTTCCTCCAGATATTCGATTTTCCAGCTCATTCGAACTCAACCTCCGGTATCTCGTCGAGCATTTCTTCCGTGACACCGAGTTCATCCATGAGGTCATCGTGAGAGGTGAGTTTCGATACGTCTCCATCCCAACGGGCGAGACGTTCCTCGGCAAGCGCCAGGTCGCGGGCGTCCTCACGCTCTTGGCGCAGGCGTTCGTAGTCGCGATATTCTTCCGGCGTGATAATAACGGCGGCAGGTACGCTGCGCTTGACCACAATGACAGGGTTTCCCACGCCAACGCGTGCAAATGCTTGCGCGGCTTTGCCGTGCGTGAAATCGCTTGCCGGGACAAGGTTGTCAAGCAATGAGCCGCGATCAGTCACAGCGGATTCGGATAGGGTGGACATGAGCTCTCCTCTGGTCGTGTGGATGCGTTAAAGAATTCATTAAAGAATTCTTTAACGCAATTATGGCATGCAGGTTCTCCAAAATAGGGGAGTCGCATGCGGTTTTGCGGCGGGGCGGCCTGTAACCTCATCGACTGAGGGCGTGCGGTACAAAGAAGAAAAGCGCGGAAAGCTTGACTAGTGCATACATCTGTTTCCTGTTTTGAAAACACGTCGCAAAGCATGTCCTGTTTTTGTTAAAATGCGTCGCAAACTAGGCTCCATTTTTGTAAAAATGCGTCGCAAGGAGATGTTGTGGCACTGGAAAGAGCAGCGTTCGCCGAACTTGAATCGTGGAAGAAATCGCCTCGTCGCAAGGCGTTGCTTGTGACAGGCGCACGCCAGGTGGGCAAGACGTATCTTGTCAGAGAGTTTGCTCGCAGGAACTATCAGGTGTTTCTCGAAATCAATTTCGTGGAAACGCCCAGCGCCAAAGCTATTTTTGAGGGCGATCTCAACGCAGAGACGCTGATTGCCAATCTAACTGCTTTCAGCGGCATGGCGCTTGAACCGGGTTCCACGCTGATATTTTTTGACGAAGTGCAGGAGTGTCCGAGGGCTCGCACGGCCATTAAGTTTCTTGTGGATGATGGACGCTTTGACTACATTGAGTCGGGGTCGCTTCTTGGCGTCTTGTATAACGAGGTTCCGTCGCTTCCGGTGGGTTATGAGCAGGTGCTTCGCATGTACCCGCTCTCGCTTGAAGAATTTTTCGTCGAAAATGGTGTGCAGCAAACCACGCTTGACCTTGCGCGTAGTTGTTGCGAGGAGAGCAAGCCCGTTCCACCGGTTGTTCATGAGCGTCTTATGCGCCTGTTCAGACTCTACCTTGCCGTAGGCGGTATGCCTGCGGCGGTGCAGGAGTTCGTTTCGACGAGTGATCTTGCGCGTGTGCTGGGGGTGCAGCGCGATATTCTTACGCTGTATCGTCAAGACATCGCAAAGTACGCGCCCAATAAAGCCCATGTTCATGCAATCTTTGATGCAATTCCTGCGGAATTGAACAAAAAGAACAAGCGCTTCAAGCTATCCGATCTCGCTAAAACGGCTCGTATGGAGCGCTATGAAAGCGACTTCATGTGGCTGGCGGACGCGGGGGTTGCGCTGCCTTGCTATAATGCGGTCGCGCCGCAGGTTCCGCTTGAAGTGAACGTGCGCCACAATCTGTTCAAACTCTTTTTCTGCGATGTGGGGCTTTTGAGTGCTGCTTCGGTAGGGGCGGTGCAGTTCGATCTTGTCCAGGGCGATCTTTCTGTCAATTGGGGGAGTTTCTTGGAAAACGTTGTGGCGCAGCAGCTTGTTGTTAACGGTTTCGATTTGTACTACTACGACAAAACCAAGATAGGCGAAGTGGACTTTTTGGTGCAGAAGGGATCGCGCGCTGTTCCTGTTGAGGCGAAGTCCGGTGTCGATTGTGCTCAGCATGCGGCACTCGACAACTTGCTTGCGGTGGGGGAATGGGGGCTGCAAGAGGCTGTCGTATTGTGCCGCGAGAATGTTGAACGAAAGGGGAATATCACGTATCTTCCCTGGTATGCCGTCGCGTTTTTGAAGCAGGATGCCTTGCCAGAACGATTTGTTGTGGAGGTGTAAGGCGGAGCTTGTGCGTTTTGCGTGCTGTGCGCCATGCATTGGGCGTTCTGTGTCGGATGTCTCGCGGCGTGCGCCGAGCATCGCGCATCGTGTGCCTCGTATCGCGCGCTGAGGATCACGTGCGCTACCCTCCAGCTTCATCCTACTCCTATCCTCTATCCTCGAAATAGCATAGTTCAATAGTTTGATTGAACTAGTTCATTATGATAATATGATTACGGAAGGAATCCGGCCGATTCTGCATCTGCATGCAAGGGGCCGCAAGCCCGCCGGGGGAACGACGGCAGCGCAACCGTCGAACGTGGCGGCAAGGGGTCCCGCTCATTTCGAGGAGGAGAAATGGCGGAAACGAAAAGCTCGCATGCCGGGCTGACCCGCAGAAGCTTTCTCAAGACGACGGGTGCCGTGGCAGGGGCAGCTGCGGTGGGCGGGGCGGTGCTCCCGACGTCGCTCGGGCTGGCGGAGGAACGGGATTCTCCCGTTCAGGGAGAAACGAAGTTTTCGGGCAGTTGCCGCGGTAACTGCTTTCAAGGATGTTTTCTCAACTACGTTGTCCGCGACGGCAGGGTGGTTCGCACCGAGGCGCGCGATTTCCCCGATCCCCAGTACAACCGCATCTGCCTGAAAGGACTCACGCTTCCGGAGCGCATCTATTCGGACACGCGCATCAAATATCCTATGCGCCGCGTTGAGGGGACGCCTCGGGGCGGTGGCGAATGGGAGCGTCTGTCGTGGGACGAGACGTTCGAGTACATCGCCGAGAAATGGGGCGGTTACATAAAGGAGTACGGCTCCAACAGCATCTGCTTCTCCATCTGCAATGGCAACTCGGGCTTCAGCATGAATGCTTACGTGCGCCTTCAGGACGTGTTCGGCTTCACGAACCTCGTGTTCTTTGCTGACAACGCATTGTTCTGCGGCACCATCGATGCGCTTGGTTTCGGCAAAAACTGGAACGCCAACGATCCCAGCGACATTCCTAATGCACGCTGCGTGGTTCTCTGGGGCAGCAATATGACGGAGTCCCAAATCCAGCAGTGGCATTTCGTTGCCGATGCGCGCGAAAACGGCGCGAAGCTTGTGGTGATCGACCCTGTGTTCACGGGCTCTGCGGCCAAGGCTGATCTGTATGTGTCGCCGCGACCGGGGTCGGATGCTGCGCTCGCTCTTGGCATGATGCATATCGTGCTCGAAAAGGGCTGGCAGGACGAAGCGTTTCTCCGGGACAACACCGTGGCGCCCTTCCTATGCAAAGAGGAGGGCGGGCACTTGCGCGCCGCCGACATCGGCATGGACGCATCCGGCATCGCCGAGGCCGACCTGTCGAAGAAAAGCATCATCGTGGCGAAGTCCGAGACGGAGTTCGGCATGGTCGACGATGTGGACGATCCGCTGCTCGAGGGCCGTTTCGAGATCAACGGCATCAAGTGCGCCACCGCCTACACTCTCCTACTTGAGGAGATAGCCAAGTACACGCCCGAGTACACGTCGAAGATCTGCGACGTTCCCGTGGAAACGCTCTACGAGCTCACCGAGGTGTTCTGCAAGAATTCCCCCGTGTTTACCTACCAGGGCCTGGGTCAGGAGCATTACGTGAACGGCCACTACCCCTACATCGCCGCCGCCACGCTGCATATGCTGACGGGCAACCTTGGCAAACCGGGGGCCTCGTGCGGATACATTCGTCCGAACGATACGTACAACCTGGGCAAGATGGCCACGAGCCCCGAGGCTTCGGGCAACGTGAAGATCGAGGGATACACCATCGTGAGCGACAGCAAGCGCATTTCGATCTCCTCCATGCAGCTTCCCGAGATACTGGAGACCCACAAGTACGGAGACGTCGAGGTCAACCTGAAGAGCATGTACTGCTATGCGAACAACTTCCTGGGCGTCATCACCGAACGAGAGACGTTCCGCAAGGCCATCGACCAGCTGGAGCTATTCATTGTGGCCGACAACCACATGAGCGAAACCGCGCAGTACGCTGATTTGGTGTTGCCCGTCACGGAGTGGTGCGAGTACACGGAGGTGCACGGGCGCACAACTCTCTACCCGTTCCTCACGCTGCAGGAGAAGGCCGTCGATCCGCTCTACGAATCGAAGTGCGACTGGGACATCATCAGGGGCATAGGCACCGCCTTAGGCAGAGCGGACGCGTTCGACATGACGGTGGAGGAGTTCCTCGAAGGCTCTCTGGGTTCCGAGAAGTGGGCCAAGATCAACCAGGACAAGGCCATCTATCATGACTACTTCGTGAAAGCAGGCTACAAATGCGTGCATGGCGAAGGAGGCGTCTATCCTACCGACACGGGGCGTGCCCAGTTCTACATCGAGAAAAGCTCTCGTGGCGCCATGAAGGAGATGGACGACAATCCTACTCGTGACAGGACGGGCCAATACCTGTGCCACTGGGAAGCGCCGAACGAGGCTTGGCCCGACAACCCTCTGTATGAGAAGTACCCACTGGTTCTCTATCAGGAGCATGCGAAATGGAGGACCCATACGCAGTTCAGCTACCAGCCCTGGCTGCGCGAGTTCGATCCCGAGCCCATCGTGAAGATCCATCCGGAAGACGCTGCGGCGCGCGGCATCGAGGACGGGGACATCGTGCGGGTGTTCAACGATCGCGGGTACGTGGTTGTGAAGTGCGTGTTCAACGAGGGGTTGCGGCGCGGCATGGTGAACATTCCCCATGGGTGGCAGGCTGATCAGTTCATCGAGGGGCATTACGGGGACCTGCTCAACAGGACTGTGAGCCCGTGGGTGAACAACAACAACTACAACGACGTTCTCGTTGAGATAGAGAAGCAGTAGGGGGCGAAAGATGCATTACGGAATGGTCATCGATCTTGACAGGTGCATCGGGTGCCAAACGTGCGCCATGGCGTGCAGGCTTGCCAACAACTTGCCGAACGGCACCTGGTGGAACCGCGTCCTCACCGACGGAGGCGCTCACATGGACACCCCTCGCCTTGAGGACGGGGGTTACGTGATGGAGTACATCCCCGTCGCTTGCCAGCATTGCGACAACCCCGCCTGCGCGAAGGTGTGCCCGGTGGGAGCCACCTACAAGGACCCGGAGACGGGCGTGGTGCGCCAGGACTATGACAAGTGCATCGGGTGCCGCATGTGCGTCGCCGCCTGCCCTTACACGGGGGTGCGCAGTTTCAACTGGGAGGAGCCGAAGTACGCCGCCGCGCTTCCGGTGGGCGACGCCGACGTTCCGGCGCACCAGAAGCACGTGGTGGAGAAGTGCACATTCTGCTATCAGCGCATCACGCGCGGCGAGGACCCCGCCTGCATGGTCTTGTGCCCTGGTCGCGCGCGCCATTGGGGCGATCTGGACGATCCCGAGTCCGAGGTGTCGCAGCTCATTCGGAAGCGCGAGGTCAAACAGCTTCTGCCCGAGAAGGGCACAGAGCCGTCCGTCTACTACCTCGTCTAGGCTTGCAAGGAGGCAATCATGACTGAGAACATCGGGACGGCGTCGCCGTCCAAGGCCCCTGCCGCCAAGTTCGGGGGCAAAGGGCTCAACATCGCCATCGCGGTGGCGGCGGTGGTCACTGCGGCGGGCGTCGCCCTCTGGGGCGTGCAGCTTGCCGGCGGCATGGTGCAGACCGGGATGCGCAACCTCGATTCCTGGGGCCTGTACATCACCATGTTCATGTTCCTGGTGGGGCTTTCGGCCGGCGGCCTCATCATCAGCTCGGTGCCCAAGGCCTTCGGCATGGAGGGCTTCGGCGGCGTCTCCAAGGTGGCGGTGTGGACGAGCATCTGCTGCACGGTGCTCGCCATCGGGTTCGTGGTGGTGGACCTCGGGCAGCCCTTCCGGGTGTGGGAGCTGTTCGCCTACTCCAACCTGGCATCCCCGCTCATGTGGGACATCATCGTGCTGGCGACCTACCTCATTCTGTCGGTCGTCTACCTGTGGGCGCAGGTGCGCGCCGAGGCGGGCAGGGTGTCGGCGACGGCGCTTCGTGCGGTGAGCGTGATCGCGCTCGTGTGCGCGGTGCTCGTGCACTCCGTGACGGCCTGGATCTTCGCCCTCAACGCCGGGCGGGAGATGTGGCACACTGCGCTTTTGGCCCCGTGGTTCGTGAGTTCGGCGCTCGTGTGCGGCACGGCGCTCGTGCTCGTGGTGGTCATCGCGCTGCGGCGTGCGGGGTACCTGGAGCTGGAGCAGCGCCACGTGGTGAAGCTTGCCAAGATGTTAGGTGCGTTCGTGCTCGTGGACCTGTACTTCTTTGGGTGCGATTTGCTTACCGAGGGCTTCCCAGGAGGCTCGGGCACCGAAGTGGTGGCGATGCTTACCTCTGGCTCTCTCGCACCGTTTTTCTGGGTTGAAATTATTGGCTGTGCGCTTGCTGCGGTGGTGTGCTTTGTTCCCAAACTGCGTACCAATCCACTGCTTGTGGTTGCAAGCCTCTTGGCCATCGTGGGTATCTTCTGCAAGCGTGTACAACTGCTCGTGGGAGGCTTTCAGGTGACGAACATCGACTTGGCTGGTCCGGTAACGTCCATGACGGTCACCAACTGGGAAGGTGGCATGGCGGGGGCCTACCAGGGCATGGTCTACTGGCCCACGGCGCTCGAGTTCGGCGTGGTGCTGGGGGTTGTGGGCCTGGGCGCGCTCATGCTGTGCGTGGGGTTGAAGTACCTGCCCCTGCGTCCGGTCGAGTAGCTTTAAGGAGGATCGTTTGACAGGCCGGGCCGTGCGCCCGGCCTGCTCGCAAGGAGGCCCTATGGTCAGAAAGCTGCTCTTGACCCTTGCCGCGTTCCTGCTTGCGTGCGCGGCGGTGTACGGCGCCGGCTCTCTGGCGGAGCCCGCCACGGGGATCGCCCCCATCG
>NZ_CBDTNW010000028.1:0-11313 GCF_965361815.1 Rubneribacter sp. | reverse complement strand
GGTTGATGGACACGCCGTTGCCGATCATCGCGAACGGGTCGCGGGTGAAGTAGAGGTTCGGCATGGGCTTGATGACCATCTTGGAGGATTCGCTCACCAGGTCCACGAGCGAGTTCGACTTGTCGGTGTGAAGCTCGGCCAGGTTGATGCCCTCCATCGTCTTCAGGACGAAGTCCTTGGCATCGGGGTAGTTCGTCTGCATGTAGTCGAAGATGATCTTCTGGTAGCGCTCGGTGCGGATGCCGGCCTCTTCGATCCACTGCTTGAGGAACTTGCTCCGCAGCGCGGGGTCGTTCTCCAGCACTTCGGCCATCAGGTCCTCAAGATAGAACACCTCCACGCCGTTGTCGCGCAGCGCCTGCGCGAAGGCGTCGTGCTCTTCCTGGGCGACCTTCAAAAACGGGATGTCGTCGAACAGCAGCTCTTCAAGCGTGTTCGGCGTCAGGTTCAGAAGCTCTTTTCCCGGGCGGTGCAGCAGGACTTTCTTCAAGGGCTTGATCTCGCTCTTGACGTTCACTCCAGCCATGCGACCCTCCTTCTTTCGTCGTGCCCCGGTCGCCCGGGGCCTTTGCGCCTCTTTGCTAGATGCCAGAGGCCTCCTTCGCCAAGTCCGCGGCTGCGGCGGCGATTTCCGCGCCGCGATGCTTATCACCTTGCTCCCTTTGCGGGGCAAAGGAAAGATGTAAACGGGGTTTACCGGGGGACAGTTGAAGTTTAGCAGCGAAGGAGGGGTTCTACACCCTTGATAAACACCTGGTAGAGGGCTTGTTGTTTTTACGTTGAGCTTTCGGGACAAAGTGACGAAACTCGGCAAAAGAGACGGGTCGTTCGCAGGTTTTTCGTGTATTATGGGCGATTGGATAATGGAAGGCGTACCTGCGACAGAGAGGATGTCCGGCCGTGAGTTTCGCGCTTTTCCACTACACGCTTCTTGTGCTGCTGGCCGTCATCCTGACCGCCGCGGTGTGCCTTTCGGCCTACCTGGTGTCCCGCAAGAGCACGCTCAAGTACGCCTTTGCCGCGTTCATATTCTACTTTTTCGATGTGACCTGGGTGTTCCAGCGTGACTTCTTCTCGGGCGGCGAGGCGTACTCGTTCGTGGTGTCGCTGGTGATGATTGCGGTGGGGTGCGGGTTCCTCACCTCGTTTTGGTTGCTCGTGTGCGACTACCTGGGAAGATCCGGCAAGGTTTTAAGGGTTGCCCCCGCAGTGGCGTTCGCGGCGGCGAGCCTCGGCATGCTCCTGCTCCCCGAAAGCGGCGTGCAAAGCTTCCTGTTCTACCTGCCGCGCGAACTGTACCTGTTCTGGATGCTGCTGTTCGCCCTGTTCCACTACCTTACGCTGAAAGACGAGGCCGAACGTGCCCGCCTGCGCCGCCATGCGCTGCCCTACGCCGTCATGTGGGTGCTGGGGGCGAGCATCGTCGTGGAGGACGCGCTTGTGTTTTTGCTGTCCGACCCCATCCTATTCGGCCTTCGGGCGTTCGCTCCCGAACGGAACATCTCGGAGAACGTCCTTATGCTGTGCTGCGCGTTCCTGGCGTGCCGGGACGCGTTTCGCGTGCTCGCCCTTCGCTTCGAGCGTCCTCCCATGAAAAGGGGCGACCGCCAGGAGACGCGCATCGACGACAACCTGCAGCTCTACGGAAGCCGCCATCAGCTTTCCGCGCGCGAGCAGGAGGTGCTGCGTTACGTGCTCATGGGCTACGACAATCAGAACATCGCCTCGTCGATGCACCTTGCGCTCAGCACTGTGAAGGTTCACGTGCACAACATCCTGCAGAAGACCGGCCAGCCGAATCGGCAAGCGCTCGCCCAGGATTTCTGGAAGATGTCGTAACGCGGTCCCGAAAGGACCGAGCGGTCTTGGCGGTTGGAGGAGGTCGGCTGCCGGAGCCGCTTTCGCTCACGATGCGATAAGGTTCTCCGCGATGCTCTTGAGCTTTCTGAAATCGGTGATGACGAGCGCGCCGCGTTGGCGTTCGGCGCACTCGGCGTTGCGCAACGCCACCACGGAGTTCGTGATGGAGTTCACGTGCACGCCCAGCATCTCGGCCAGCTCCTCGTTGCTGAACGGAACGATGGCCGGCGCCTGCGCCGAGCCGAACTCGCGCGCCAGCGTGAGCAGCAGCGCCGAGAACCGCTGCAGCACGGGATAGACCGAGGCGTTCACCGCTTCGCGCGTTTGCAGCGACATCATCTCGAACAGGTACTGCGCCATGGCGTAGCAGATGTCGCCGTTCGCTTTGAGGTAGGAGCCGAAATCCTTGGCGTCTATGGCGAGCGCCTCCACCTTCGTGGTGGCCTTCGCGTTGAGGATGGACGGCTTGCGGTCGATCTCGGGCCGGAATCCCTGGAACCCGATGAGGGTGCCCGCCTTGTGAAAGAACACCGTTTTGACGTAGCCGTCGGGCGTGTCGCTGTAGAGGCGCACGAGGCCGCGCGTGAGGTAGAAGGTGCTGCGCATGTCGTCGCCTTCGCGAAACAGGTAGTCTTTCGGGCTGAGCGCAAGGCTTCGGGCTTTCAGGACGCCGTCGGCCACTGCGCGCTCCACGGCTTGGCTGAGCAACGGCTTTGGCTGCACGAACAGGCTGATCGCCTCCATGGTTCCCCCTTAGTCTCTCTCCTCTTGGCCCGGATACATCATACTCCAGGCCCCCAAAGCCGCTCCGGAGGCGACCGAGGCGGCCAAAAACGTTGCGGAAAGGGGAACGTCCCCCTGCAGCAGGGCGCCGGCCGCAAACCCGCCGCATATCATGCCCAAGTCCAGCGCGCTCTGCTGTCGGGCCAGAAGCGCGTTTGCGTTGCCGCTTGACAGCAGCCCCGCCGCTGCGACCAGCGTGGCGGTGGCGCCGAAGTAGCCGGCTCCGCTCAGAAGGGCCCCCGCGAGCACGGAGGCGGGCTTCCCCCCAACCGCCATGAGCAGCAGGCCCGCCCCGCTTAAGGCCATGGCGCCCGCTGTCGAGCGCTTGGCGCCGCATGCGTCGGTCGCCCAGCCGGCTGCGACGCTGCCCGCAAGCCCGCCCGCGCTCAGGCACGCGAACAGCAGCCCGTCCGCGCTTTCCGCGAGGCGCTGGCCGGCCAGCGTGTGTCCGAAGTTCATGATGACGCTGTATCCCGAGGCCAAAAGCAGCGGGCATGCGAACAAAAGGGCCGTTTGCCGGCGGGGGAGCGTCTGATCGGCGGCCCGAAGCCGCCGGGGTGCGGTTTTGCCGGTCGGGTCTTTCGGCAGGGCGCAGGCTGCAACGGTTCCGCACGCGCCTGCGAGCGCGAGTGCTCCGAAGAACGCTTGGTACCCATGCAGGTTGATGATGGGGAGCAGGATTGCCGGACCCGCCATGAGGGAGGCGGTTGTGGCGAACCGCACGATGCCCAGCCGCCGTCCCAGCGAGGAGGCGGGGGAGATTGCCGCAAGGTACTGCGCGACGCCGGGCTGGAACAGCGCCAGGCCGATCGCCTGTGCAATCCGCAGCGCGACGATCCCCTGCGGCTCGGCGCATCCGGCGAGCAGCAGGCAGGGCGCGGTGTAGCCGATCGCCCCCACCATCAGGGAAAGCCGGCTTCCCCTGCGCGCGACCGTTCGTTCCAAAAGGACCCTCAGCAACACGGCGACGAGCACGAACAGGCTGTTCTGGAGTCCGGCGACGAAGGGTCCCGTGCCAAGCGCCATAAGGTGGGAGGGCAGCGCGATCGTCACGGTGTTGTTGAGTCCGAACAGCAGGAAAGCGGCGATGGCGACCAGCGCGGTCGCGACGTTCGGCGACTTCGCCGCTTGGCCGCAGCGCGCCGCGCCTCCCGTTTCGCCGAGTCCCATGCGTCCCCCTTCCCGCGCACGCGATGATACGGGGTTGCGCGGCCGTTCGTCCAGCCAAGCCTGTGCCAGCCCCACAATGTTGTGGGCCGGGCCGTTGTTTGGGCGCGCGGCCCAACCGTGTGCCGACCCCACCGCCGTGTGTGGAGCGCGCGGCGCGGCCGGCGTATCGTTGCGGGCGTCCCCGCGCCGGGGGCGCAGGATGAGGAAGACGAGGAAGAGGAGGATGGGATGGAGACGACCGAGGCGCATGCCGCCGCATGCGAACCCGAGTACTTCATGCGCGACGGCAAGCTGACGCGTCGCACGTTCATCAAGGGCGTCGGGGCCATCACCGTCGCGTCCGCGATGGGCTTCGGCGCGCAGGCTGCGGGCGCGCCTGCAGCGGCAGCCGACGAGGTTCCGGCGGCTGCCGGCGAGAAGGCCGTGCACGCGGTGTGCACGGTGAACTGCACGTCGCGCTGCCACCTGCGCGGCACGGTGCGCGACGGCAGGCTGGTTCGCGTGGAGCCGGGCGACATGCCGGGGCGCCCGGGCTACGCCAACGCCTGCCTGCGCTCCATGAGCTACATCCAGCGTCTGCAGGACGAAAACGCGCGCGTCATGTACCCCATGCGCCGCACCGGCGAGCGCGGATCGGGCGAGTTCGAGCGCATCACCTGGGACGAAGCCATTGACGAGATAGCCGAGAAGCTCAACGCCGTGCTGGAGAAGGATCCCAAGGCGGCGTCGTTCTACTCGTTCACGGGCGATTTGGGCAAGATGTCGTGGGAGGCTCCCACGCGCTACGCGGCCTGCGTGGGCGCCACCACCTGGGACATCGAGGGCATCATGGGCGACCACGGCGCGTCCATGGGCATGACCATGGTGTTCGGCACGCATCGCGGCGCGCACGACTCGCGCGACTACATGAACTCGAACCTGCTTTTGGTGTGGGGCCGCAACGTGGCCGACACGCACACCTCTGAGCTGCGCGACTACGTGGCCGCGCGCAAGAACGGCTGCAAGATCATCGTCATCGACCCGCGCCAGTGCTCCACGGCGTCCATGGCCGACGAGTGGATTCCCATCAACCCGCAGACCGACCCCGCGCTTGCGCTTGGCATGATGAACTGGATCATCGACAACGACCTGCACGCCAAGGACAAGCTGGCGGAGGAGTCGGTGGCTCCCTACCTCATCCGCGAGGACGACGGCACCTACCTGCGCATGGCCGACGGCGCGGTGGTGGCGTCGGCTGCGGGCGGTCAAAAGGCCGACGCGGGTTCCATCGGCACCGTGCCGGCGGCCCAGGGCGCGGCGGGCGAAGGCGCCGGCACGTACGTGATCTGGGACGAGCTGACAGGCGCGGCGGTGTCTGCTCCCGACGCGGCCACCATCAAGGCCGGTGGCGTGAAGCCTGCGCTTTCGGGAGCGTTCACGGTGGACGGCGTGGCGTGCCGCACCGCGTTCGACCATCTGGTGGACGCGTGCAAACCCTACACGCTGGAGCGCACCGGCGAGATCTGCGGCATCGACCCCGCCGTGGTCGAGCGCCTGGCCCGCGAGTACATCGAGGCGCAGCCCGCCGGCATCCGCATGGGGCAGGGCATGCAGCGCGTGTACCACTCGTATTCGCCGTTCCGCACCGTGGCCACGCTTGCCATGGTGGCCGGCTACATAGGCGTTTTGGGCGGCGGCGCGTCGCATGCGGGCGGCACGGCCACGAACAAGCCGGTGGCCGGCTACACCGGTTCTGTGTACAACTACGAGGACTGGTCGAGCACGGGCAAGAAGGCCAACCTCGTGCCGTCGTCCAAGGTGTACTCGGCGGCCGTTGACCACGATCCGGTGCCCATCGACTTTCTGTGGATAGCCAACTCGAACTTCATCAACATGAGCCCCGATTCCAACCGCATTATCAACGAGGTGATCCCGGCCATCGACTTCATCGTGACGGCGGACCCGTGGTGGACGTGGACGGCCAAGTACTCCGACATCGTGCTGCCCGCCAGCACGTACTGGGAGCACTGGGACCTCATCGACCGCAGCCCCTGGGCGATGTTCAACCAGCCGGCCATCGAGCCGATGGGCGAGAGCAAGTCCGACACCGAGATCATGACGCTGCTTGCGAAGAAGACCGGCGTGGAGCGGTACTGGGACAAGACCGACGAGGAATGGCTGCGCCAGTTCGTGAGCACCGCGCACCCGGCGTGGGATGGCTTCGACTGGGATCGCGACGTGGTTGAGCAGGGCATCTACGGCCGTTCCGACGGTATCTTCGATTCGGCCATCGTGTACGAGAACGGCACCGGCTACTCCACCGACACCGGCAAGTTCGAGTTCTACACGGAAAGCATGGTGGAGTTCGGCGAGGAAGTTCCCACCTGGCTGCCGCCGTGCGAGGACCCGCGCGAGGGCGAGTTGGCGCAGAAGTACCCGCTTGTCTACATTCAGTACCACGACCGGCTCAACGTCCACACGCAGCACATTTTGAACCCTGCGCTCGAAGTGGTGCAGGACGAGCCGCTGCTGCAGATGAACCCCGCGGACGCCGAGCCGCGCGGCATCGCGCACGGCGACGTGGTGCGCGTGCGCAACGACCGGGGCGACATGAAGATCCGCGTGTTTCTGACCGAGGGCATCATCCCGGGCACGGTGGCCACGCAGAGCGGCTGGACGCCCGACCACTTCATCGAAGGCTGCTATCAAAACCTCACTCACCACACCATCTGCGATGCCGAGGAAGCCTACAGCATGACGAACACCGCCTTCTACGACGTGCTCGTCGAGGTTGAGAAGGCGTGAAGGAGGAGATCATGACCCAGAAACGCTACGGCATGGTGATAGACACCCAGCACTGCGTGGGCTGCCAGACCTGCACCGTCAGCTGCAAGATATCCAACGAGGTTCCCGGCGGCGCGCACTGGAACCACCTGGAGAGCTTGGACGGCGAGGTGCTGTACCAGGCTACAGGCACGTTCCCGCGCACGGTGGTGGCGTTTCGCCCGCTGCTGTGCAACCACTGCGACAACCCAGCATGCGCGAGCAACTGTCCCACCGGCGCCATGCACAAGGACCCGGAGACGGGCATCGTGTCGGTGAACGAGGACGTGTGCATAGCCTGCGGGTACTGCGGCTGGGTGTGCCCGTACGGCGCGCCGTCCATGAACGACGTGGACCGCGTGATGAGCAAATGCACCTTCTGCGCCGAGCGCGTGGCGCAGGGCGCGGAGCCGTACTGCGTGGCCTCGTGCCCGGCCAACGCGCGGGTGTTCGGAGACCTGAACGATCCGGAGAGCGAGGCGAGCAAGCTTCTGCAGGAGGGGCATGCCAAACCCTACCTTCCGGAAGCCGGCACGCATCCGTCGGTCTACTATATTTAGAAAGAGGGGGTTGAACGATGTTCGCCGAATTGCTTCCCTTGCTCGCGTTCACCACGTTCGCCGGTTTGGCGGCTGGCGCGTACGCGATTGATGCCGTGTGCGGGAACGCCCGCGTGGGCGGCGGGTCTGCTGCCCACGGTGGGGCCGCCGCAGGTTCGGGCGGCGAGGCTGCCGGGATCCCTGCGAATGCCGCATCCGACGCGCTTGCGCGGCCGTGGCTGTTTCCTCTCGTGTGCCTGGTGCTTCTGGGCGTGGGCCTGTGCGGCACGCTCGCGCACCTGGGGCAGCCCCTGCGGTTTCTGAACGGCATGTCCAACCCCGGCTCCATGATCGCGCAGGAGGCGTACTGGTCCATCGCTTTCGGAGCGGTCATCCTGGTCGATCTGGTGCTGGCGTGGAGAAAGGGCGCGGTGGCGCGGCCGGTGCGCTGGGTTGGCGGGCTGGTGGCGCTGGGACTGATGGCGGTCACGGGCCTGGCGTACTGCAAGAGCCTGGGCCTGCCGGCGTGGAACGGCGCCGCCACCATCCCGCTGTTCGTGCTGGGCGATCTTGCGCTGGGGGCGGGCCTGTGCGCCTTGCTGGACGGAAAGGCGCTGCGCGACGGCCATCTGGCCGCGGCGAACGTGGCCGCCGGCGTGGCGTTCGCAACCGTGCTGTGCGCGTTCGGGCTGCATCTGGCGCGCATTGGCCTGGATGCGACGGGGCTGTTGGTGGCCGCCGGTATCGCAGGCCCGGTTGGGGCCAGCGTTGCGGCTGCGGCGGCGCGCACGGGCAAGCTGCCCGTCAGCGCGGGCGGCATTGCGGTATGCGTGCTGGCCACGGTGGGCGTGGTGCTCGCCCGCATAGCGTTTTTCGCCGCCGGCATGCTGCCGTAGAAGCAAGGCGGAGGCGCGCTCGGCGTTTGGTCGGAAAGAGGCTGCAGCAAAAGCTTCTTCGGTGGAACGAATCCGGGTGGAGCGAGCTTGAGTGAATAAGTTTGAACGAGGAGGGGCTTGATGCGAATCAGGCCTTTTCTCGTTCATGGGGGCGAAGGCGAGAAAGGTCGAGAGCGGAGGCCGGGACCCACTCGCAGGTTGGTCACAAAACGCACCCTGTGGCACACGCAGGGCCGGTTTCGCGCCCTCCGTGCACTCCGCATCTGGAGAAACCCCAGATCGCGAGAATTGCGTGGTCCGCCAAAGCGCCGAACCGGCCGCCCGGAGTGCCACAGGGCGCGTTTTGTGACCAACCTGCGCTTGCAAAGCCTCGCGCGGCGGCTCGGCCCGGTCTGCGTCAATGATGGTTTGACGGGGGAGTGCTGTCTGCCGTCTGGATGGCGAGCAATCACCGAAATCGGAAAGCAAAGGGGCGCGGGCAGGCTTTCTGAGAGTTTCTCGTCGTTGGCGACCAGGCATTTCCTTTTTATCGTCGGGGGGCAAGGCTGCAACATCTTCCGATTTCGGTAATTTGTCGCCATCTGGGTGGTTTTCGCGTTGTCGAAGCTATTCCTTAGGGACGCGATTTTCGGAGAGATGGTGGTTGGCAAGGTGCGCTTTGCCGTGCGAGAAGGGAGAGAAGGCCGACAGAGCGCGAGTGCGTGCTTTGCCGGGTGGAAGAGGCATCCCGCCGTTGCATGCGTGCGTGCGGAGGCTTTGTTCTGCTAAAGTGAAGCAGTCTTCTGCAGACGCGCTTTCGCATGGATGGCGACGTGGGTAAGAGTGGGTAAGACGCAGTCCGGCATCCGCAGGGCGCAGCGCAGAGATTTCGGAAAGCGAGATTCGAGAGAAAGGAGAGGGTATGGGCTCTACGCTGGTGCGGAAGTTCAAGAACGTCGGTCCCGGCGCGCTTGTGGCTGCAGGGTTCATCGGTCCCGGCACCGTCACCACGTGCACGGTCTCGGGCGCAAGCTACGGCTACACCATGCTGTGGGCGCTGCTGTTCGCCACCGTGGCCACCATCATCTTCCAGGAGATGGCCTCGCGCGTTGGCATCGTCTCGGGCAAGGGGCTGGGTGAAAACATCCGCGATCGTATTCCCAACAAAACGCTTATGTGGATTGCGATCGTGATTGTTATCATCGCCATCTTCGTGGGCAACATCGCTTACGAGACGGGCAACATCACGGGCGGTATCTTGGGGATCCAGGCTGTCGTGCCCGATGCGCCGATGATCCCCATCGTCATCGTGCTGGGCATTCTGGCGTTCGCGGCCATGTGGATCGGCTCGTACAAGGTGGTCGAGGTGGTGCTCACGGCCATCGTCGTGTTCATGGGCGTGGTGTTTTTGGTGACGGCGTTCGCGTCGAACCCCGATTGGGGCGCCATCGCGGCCGGCTTGTTCGTGCCGACGCTGCCCGAGGAGGGGTCGAAGGGCATTCTGACCGCCGTCGGCCTTATCGGCACCACCATCGTGCCGTACAACCTGTTCCTGCACGCCTCCGGTGCGGCCGAGCGCTTCAAGGACCCCGAGCAGGTGTCCGACGCTCGCTTCGACACCGTGCTGTCCATCGGCTTGGGCGGCATCATCTCCATGGCCATCCTCGTGTGCGCCGCCGCCAACATCTACGGTACGGACATGACGGTGACCAATGGCAAGGACATGGCCGTGGCGTTGCAGCCGCTTTTGGGCTCGTGGGCCACGTGGATGATCGGCCTGGGGCTTTTGGCGGCCGGCTTCTCAAGCGCCATCACGGCGTCGTTTTCGGCCGCGTACGCGGTGAACGGCGTGCTTGCCTGGAAGAAGACCACGAAGGACCTGCGCTTCAAGGTGATCTGGATGATCGTGCTCGTGGCCGGATGCGTGATGGCCGTGGCGCTGGGCCACAGCCCCACCGAGCTTATCCTGGTGGCGCAGGCGGCCAACGCCATCTTGCTGCCCATCATGGCGTTCTTTGTGCTGTACTGCGCCAACGGCAAGGATCTGGGCGCGTGGCGCAACCATGCGTTCGCCAACGTCGCAGGCGTGGTGATCATCGTCATCACGCTGTTCATGTGCTGGCGCAACATGTCCAGCTTCGTGACGTCTCTACAGGCGCTCATCGGCGGGTAGGCCGGCGCGGAAGGGCGCGCCGGTCTGTTTCGAAGAAGGCTTCGCTTGCGGGTATGGTTCTTCTTTGATGGAAGTTGACCTGGGGTGTGCTCCGCGTAGTAGGATGGGCGCATCAGCAAACAAGCGCTTTGCGACGTAGAGGAGATACACTATGGATACCAGCATTGTCGAGCAGGCGCACGAATACCGCAGCCGCCTGTTTCCCGGATTCGATTCGCCGCTTGCGGTCACCGATCCCGAGTTCTCGGAGCGTTTCGACCGCTTCGCGTTCGGCGAGGTCGCCCACAGCGACGACCTTGACGACCGCACGCGCCTCATGGCCATCTTGGCGGCGTTGGTTGGGTGCCAAGGGGTCGAGGCGTACCAGGCCATGGCTAAAGGCGCGTTCAACGTGGGCGTGACGCCGGTTGAGATGAAGGAGATCGTTTACCAGGCGGTTCCGTACCTAGGGCTTGGGCGCGTGCTCCCGTTCCTCCATGCGACGAACGAGTTGCTGGAGCATCGGCTGGTCGATCTTCCGCTTGAGGGGCAGGCCACCACTCAGGTGGATGCGCGGCTTGAAGCCGGCATCCAGAAGCAGGTGGACATCTTCGGCGAGGGCATGGCCGACTTCTGCGAGTCCGGTCCCGAGGAAACGCGTCACATCAACCGGTGGCTTGCCGCCAACTGCTTCGGCGACTACTACACGCGCACCGGCCTTGACGACGCCCAGCGCGAGATGATCACGTTCTGCTTCCTTGCGGCGCAGGGCGGATGCGAGCCGCAGCTGAAAAGCCACGTGAAGGGCAACATGCATGTGGGCAACGACAAGGCGTTCCTCATCAAGGTGGCGTCCCAGCTGGTTCCCTACATCGGCTATCCGCGCTGTCTGAACGCCCTTCGCTGCATCGAAGAGGCTGCGGCCGAAGAGTAGCAGCAGATTTTGCGATGCGCGTTTGCGATGCCGCCGGTCTGCGCAGCAGGCTGGCGGCATCGTGCGTTGGCGGCGCGGTGCGTCCGGGTCCGCCGGCGCGCCGCGCGCGTGGCCGCAGCCGTACGGCCGGGTGGCGAAAAGGGGTTTACGCCTCTCTTTTCTCTTCTCTCGACCTTCTTCCCCCATCCTGGGAGTCTG
>NZ_CBDTNW010000027.1:0-8985 GCF_965361815.1 Rubneribacter sp. | reverse complement strand
AACCGCCCCCTGTGGCATGACACCGTGTCATAGACGGGGGGGCGGTTTTGTGGGATACGGACCGCGACGGAATTTCGGCGCGGCGCGTCGGTGCGGCGCGGACGGCGGGGAAGGGGGAGCATGTTCGGCATCTTGACCACGGCCTACCTGTTTCTCGGCGGCGCCGGGGCGGGAGCCGTCATGCTCGCGGCGCTCGCCGACCTTGCCTGGGTGCGCGAGCCGTTCGGCTCGCGGGCGCGCGTATCGCTGGACGAGGCGCAGCCGGCCGAGCGCATGGTGGCGTTCGGCTTGCTGGCGGGATTGCTTGCGCTCGTGCTGGGCGCGGGCTGCCTTTTGCTCGACCTCGGACGGCCCGACCGCCTGGACGCGTTCCTGACCAGCGTCGTGCCCTCGCTCATTGCGACGGGCGCGTACGCGGTGGCGGCGCTTGCGGCATGCGGGGCGTTCCTTGCGGCTGTGCGGTTCGCCTACCTGCCGGCCGTGCCGCGCGGGGCGGTGGCCGCGGTGGAGGTTGCGGCTGTTGCCTTGGCGTTTGTGGTCATGCTCTACACCGGCCTGCTTTTGCAGGACACCGTGGGCGTGGCCCTGTGGCGCACGCCGCTCGTGCCGGCGCTGTTCGCGCTGTCGTCGCTGTCGTGCGGCGTCGCTGTGCTTTTGGCCTGCGCGCGCTTCGCGGGGCCGCACGATGCGGAGGCTGCCCTTCTCGTGCGGCGTCTCGTGCGTTTCGACTTGGCCGTCATCGCGCTTGAAGCCGTGTGCGGTGCGCTGTTCGCAGGCTTCGCGTTGGCAAGCGACCATCCGGCGGCGTCCGCCTCGGCCGCGAGCCTTGTGGCGGGCGAGCAGGCGGTTTTGTGGTGGGCGGGTTTCGCGGCCTGCGGGATTGCGGCGCCGCTTGCGTTGGAGGCGCTGTCCGCGCGCATGTCGGCAAACGTCGCGCGTGCGGTGTGCGCTTTCGCCGCAGTGTTCGTGCTGGTCGGCGGATTCTGCTTGCGCGCCTCCGTCGTGGAAGCCGGCGCGCATCGCGCTTTGGAGTTGCAGGAATCGCCAGACGTGTCGGCGCTTGCGTTGGAATAGGAGCAGGAAAAGACCCGTGGCCCTTTTCGAGATCAACGAGAAAAGCAGCATCCCCATCTGGCTGCAGCTGAAGAACCGCTTCATCTACCTCATCACGTCGGGGTACTACAAGCCGGGCGACCAGCTGCCCACGGTGCGGGGGTTGGCGGCCGAGGTCGAGGTGAACTACAACACCGTGAGCAAGGTGTACATGAGCCTTGAGCAGGACGGCTACATCCAGTCGAAGCGCCGGCAGGGCGCGTTCGTGCTGGATGTGAGCGGCAAGCCGGGCGTGAGCATATCCTCCACGGCCGAGATAGTGACGCAGGAGTACCTCAAGCGCTGCTTCGAGCTGGGCATGTCGCTGGAGGATATTGAGGAGCAGTTCGAGCGTAGCGTTCGCGAGGCAAGGAAGAGGCAGGGCGCCGCCGAGTGAGCGGCCGTTCGCGCGAAGGGAGCAGGGGCATGAAGCGCAGCAAGCAGACAGAGGTGTGCGCCGCATCGGCGAGCACGGCGGTTCCAGGGGCGGCGTCTGTCGCGGGCAACGTGCCAGCTGGCTTGGGAAACCCTTGGCCGGCGGGTGCTGCGCGCCTCGACACGGGGCGTCCACGCGCGTCGCGCAACGGCGCTGTGGTGTTTGCCGTGGTGGTGTTCGTCATCGCGTTTTCCCTGGTGCTGGCTGTGGCGCAGGTCGCGTTCGGCGGCATTGGGCTGGCGGCGCTCGTGACGGCGGCGGTCGTCGGGTGGCTGGCCTCGTCGTCTGTCCATATCGTGTTGGAGTGGGAGAAGGCGGTTGTGCTGCGCTTCGGCAAGTTCAACCGTGTGGCGGGGCCGGGCGTTGTGTTCACCTGGCCTATCGTTGAGTTCTACACGCTGCGCGTGGACCAGCGCGTGTCGGCCACGTATTTCGGCGCGGAGGAGACGCTCACCTCCGACCTTGTGCCCATCAACGTGGACGCCGTCCTGTTCTGGATGGTGTGGAGCGCGAAGAACGCGGCCGTGGAGGTGGAGGACTACGCGGCCGCCGTGTCGTGGATCGCGCAGACCGCCATGCGCAAGGCCATCGGGCGCGCCACCGTGGCCGAGGTGGCCACGCGCCGCGACCAGCTGGACGAGGAGCTCAAAGAGGTTATAGAGGAGAAGCTCAACCCCTGGGGCATTACCATCATTGATGTGGAAATCCGCGACATCGTGGTGCCCAAGGAGCTGCAGGCCGCCATGGCGCAGGAGGCCGTGGCCGAGCGCAAGCGCAACGCCCGCATGGTGCTGGCCGAGGCCGAGAAGGACATCTCCGAGATGCTTACGGATGCCGCCGAGGTCTACGGCGGCGAGGGCGACGCCATGCGACTGCGCACCATGCACCTGGCTTACGAGAGCGTGGAGGAGTCCGGCGGCACGCTCGTGGTGCCGAGCGCGTTTTCCGAAGGCTTCGTGGAGCAGCCGGGGAAGGGCGAGGCGAAGGGGGAGTAGGTTCCGGGGAGGGGCGTCGCGGCCCTCTCGCTTGCCGCGACCGACGAGCAGCGCATCGCCTCCCATGCGGAGTGGGGCATGGAGGAGGTGGAGCCAAGCGACTACCTGCCCGAGGGCCGCAAGCGCAAGCGCGACGCCTACGAGCGTGGATCGGTCCATTGTGTGGGCTGTGTTCGAACATGACTTCCCCAAACTCGCAAAAGCATGCGAAACCTATTGCGGCGATTGCGATATTGATTTAAGGACAAGCAAGCAATAGTGGTGGCTTTTGCTCTCTGCACGTCTTGTCGCAAAGGGCTTTGAAAGCTAAGTTGAAGAAAAGCGCAGCGGGCGAAAGAGCGTTTCGCTTCTGCACTTTTCTTCGTGCGTGTCATGCGTTTTGCAAAAACGCCTTTTATGCAACTCTTTTCATTGGTTTTAAAGCACCAGTTCAGACACTATATCCTCAAAATAGAATAACTCTCTGTCATAGTTTGTCATACATTGTTATTGATAATCATAGTGACGTATGGCAGACTATGACAAAGAGGAGATCGGCCGATTTCTGACAGGGGGATCCAGGGGCGCTATGGCTTGATCCGCGCATCGCCGCCGAAATCGGCGGGCCGTTCGCGGAACCGCTGCCTTTGCCTTGGCATCCCGAAGCATTCTTACAACGAGGATGGAGGAGGGTCTATGTCGGAAACAAGAGGCACGCGCAGAGGACTTACCCGGAGGGGCTTTCTGAAAACGACGGGTGCCGTTGCGGGTGCAACGACGCTCGGCGCGGCTCTTTCAAGCACTGTGGCCCTTGCGAACGAACCCGAAGGCGCCTCTGCCGGCTCTGAGACGAAGCATTTCACCACCTGGTGCCGGGGCAATTGCGGAAGTTCTTGCTGCAACCTCAACGTGGGCGTTCGCGAAGGGAAGGTCGTATCCGTGATGCCTCAGGCATTTGCGGACTCGGATCCTGAAACGAAGGGGCGCGCCCGCGGTTGCCTTCGGGGGATCAGCAATTTGCAGCGCATGTATGCTCCTGAGCGCCTTCAGTATCCGCTGCGCCGTGTGGAAGGGACGGCGCGAGGAGAGGGGCAATGGGAGAGGGTGTCGTGGGACGATGCGATCAGCGAGATAGCCGAGAAATGGAGGGGCTATCTTGACGAGTACGGCCCGGGCGCTGTGGCACGCTGCTCGATTTACGGCAGTTACGGTCATCTGAATGGCCTGGCCAGCATCGCGTGGACCAGGCTCCAGAAAGTGATCGGCATGTCAACGCTGTCGAACGGCGCCGATATGGCGCTGATCTACACGGCTCAGTCTTTCGCGGGATCGCTCAGCATGGGAAGCGACGGGCCGGCTCTGGTGAACAGCGTGAGGAACATCATCATCTGGGGGTCCAATCCGGTTGAAACCCTTCCACACGAATGGCGCTACTTGGTTCAGGCGCAGCAGCGGGGAGCGGTGGTCACCGTCATAGACGCGCGAATATCTCCGACCGCTTGCAAGGCCGACAAGGTTGTCACCGTGCGTCCCGCAAGCGATCCTGCGCTCACCTGCGGCGTGTGCAAATGCCTTATCGACAATGATCTCATCGACGTCGGTTTCCTACTTGAACAGAGCGTCGCTCCTTGCTTGGTGCAGGAAGACGGCACGTTTTTGCGCCAGCCGGATGGGGAATTCAGCGTGTGGAGCGAGAGCGAGGGTCGGGTGGTTCCCGCTTCGCAAGCGCAGGATCCGGCGCTTAAGGGGGATTACCTTCATGAAGGAAAGGTCGTTAGGACGGCTTTCGACCTTTTGGTCGAGCGCGTTTCCGAGTGGACGCTCGAGCGAACCGCCAAGGTGTGCGACTGCTCGGAAGACGACATCGTATGGATTGCCCGCGCATTCGCCGATGGCCCTACGACGACGATGGTGGGCAATGGGGCCGCTCACTACACGAACAGCCATGCGCTGTTCACGGGAACGTTCACGGCAACCATTCTTTCGGGCAATTTGTTCAAACCCGGTGCCGGCTGGGGGCAGACAGGCCTCGCCGGAGACGCCACCTGGTTCCCTGGAACGTCGTACGCATCTCCTGAGAACGCTATAACGGCTCCCACCTATTCAATCCTCGATCTCCCCGAGATCATGGAAACCGGGTCGTATCTAGGGAAACAGGCTCCCATCAAGAGCGTGCTGTTTCATGCTGGAAACCCTTTGGGCAACACTCCCAACCGACAGGCGATGATCAAGGCGCTGGAGAGCGTCGAGCTTTTGGTGGCTGTGGATATGTCCATGACCGACACTGCCCGTTATGCGGACATCGTCCTCCCGTGCGTCCATTGGTTCGAGTCCGAAGACGTCGGGAACAAAGCGTACCTTCCTTACGCACGCATGGGGGAGCAGGCGGTCGATCCTCAGTTCGAGCAGAAAACCGATTTCGAGATAGCCCGGATGATCGGCAGGGCGATGGGCGAGGAGAAAGCTTTCGAGGAATCCGAAAACGAGGTGCTCGTCCATGCCGTCGATACGTCCACTCCAGCCGATGTCGACGGGAACAAGATAACGTACGAGCGCTTGAAGGCCGAGAAGAACATTCGCGTTGTGGCAGACGGTTACTACGACACGAAATGCAAGACGAAAGAAGGCCGGCTCTTGTTCTATTGGGAAAAACCCCGTCCCCGCATAGCAGGCAAGACCATTGATGAAGAACTGGAGCGCATGGTGTATTTCGAGCCACCTGGAGAAGCGTGGCCGGAAGATGTGGAAGGGTATGGGCGCAATGCTTTGGCGGAAAAGTACCCTCTCATATTCATGAGTCTGCACACGCGCTTCACCACGCACACCACGTACAATCATGCAGACTGGCTCGTTGAGATCAGGCCCAATCCCCACGTGTTCATCAATCCATCGGATGCGAAGAGTCGCGGCATAGAAGACGGGGACTTGGTCAAGGTGTTCAATGATCGGGGATATGTGGTCGTTGAAGCCTATTACGACGGAGGAATGCGACCTGGGATGGTCAGCGTTCCACATGGTTGGGAAGGCGATCAGTTCGTGGAGGGCCATTACCAAGATCTGACCAGCAACATAAGCCATCCGTTCGATGACAACGAATGTTATTACGATTGTCTGTGCGAGGTTGAGAAGTTCGAGGGAGGCGACCAGTAATGCGCATGGGAATGGTTATCGACCTGCATAGATGCATAGGATGCCACACATGCTCCGTGGCCTGCAAAGAGAGCAACAACATCCCATCCGGTGTGTGGTGGAACAGGGTGCTGACTGACGGAGGAAGCCATATCGATGCTGCTTCGGGCGAGTGGCCGAATGCCTCGATCTCGTTTCTGCCGGTAAGCTGTCAGCACTGCGACAACCCCGCTTGCGTGAAAGTGTGTCCGGTGGGAGCGACGTACAAAGATGCCGAAACGGGGATCGTGCGCCAAGACTACGACAAGTGCATCGGATGCCGCATGTGCATGGCGGCATGCCCTTACAATGGTGTTCGCTCGTTCAACTGGGAAGAGCCGAAGTACTCTGTCGAGTTCGCCGTAGGCGACGACGATGTTCCAACGCATCAAAAGCATGTGGTGGAGAAGTGCACGTTTTGCTACCAACGACAAGCACGCGGCGAGGAGCCGGCTTGCATGGTGATGTGCCCTCCACGGGCGCGCTATTTCGGTGACCTTGACGATCCTGAATCGGAAGTATCGCGCCTTGTTCGCGAGCGCGAGCATACGCAGCTGCTGTCCGAAGAGGGTACGAAGCCCTCTGTCTATTACCTCGTCTAGGCTTTCAAGGAGGCAATCATGTCTGAGAACACTGGGACGGCGGCGCCGTCCAAGGCCCCTGCGGCCAGATTCGGGGGCAAAGGACTCAACGTCGCCATCGTTGTGGCGGCTATCGTGACCGTGGCAGGACTTGCGCTGTGGGGCATGCAGCTTTCCGGCGGCATGGTGCAGACCGGCATGCGCAATCTGGACTCTTGGGGACTCTATATCACCATGTTCATGTTCCTGGTGGGTCTGTCGGCCGGCGGCCTCATCATCTCGAGCGCACCGCGCGTGTTTGGGCTGGAGGGGTTCGGCGGTATTTCGAAGATCGCCGTGTGGACGAGCATCTGCTGCACAGTGCTCGCCATCGGTTACGTGGTGGTGGACCTTGGGCAGCCGCTTCGCCTGTGGGAGCTGTTCGCCTATTCCAACCTGGGATCTCCTTTGATGTGGGACATCCTTGTGCTGGGCACTTACTTGGTGCTGTCGATCGTCTACCTGTGGGCCATGCTGCGCCACGAAGGCGGCAAGGGGTCGGCCAAGGCCCTGCGCGCCATCAGCGCCCTTGCCCTTGTGTGTGCGGTGCTCGTGCACTCGGTGACGGCGTGGATCTTCGGACTGCAGGCCGGACGCGAGATGTGGCACACGGCGCTTCTGGCTCCGTGGTTCGTGTCAAGCGCGCTCGTATGCGGTGTGGCGCTTGTGCTGCTGGTGGTGATGGCGCTGCGTCGCGCAGGTTACCTGGAGCTTGACCAGCGGTATGTGGTAAAGATGGTGAAGCTGCTCGGCGTGTTCGTATGCGTGGACCTGTACTTCTTCGGATGCGATCTGTTGACCGAGGGCTTTCCGGCGGGCGAGGGCCTGGAGGTCGTGGGCATGCTCGTGTCCGGTCCGCTCGCACCGTTCTTCTGGATCGAGGTTGTTGGCTGTGCACTCTGCGCGGTCGTGGCTTTCGTGCCGGCGCTGCGCACCAATCCGCTCATCGTTGCAGCCTCGCTTCTGGCCATTGCGGGCATCTTCTGCAAGCGCGTGCAGCTTCTGGTGGGCGGTTTTCAGCTGCCGAATCTGGACTACGCCGGTGCGATGTCGCAGTACACGGTGACAGGCTGGGAGTCCGGCATGGAGGGTGCGTACGCAGGTATGGTGTATTGGCCGACAGCGCTTGAGTTCGGCGTGATGCTGGGCGTGGTGGGCCTGGGCGCGCTCATGCTGCTGCTAGGGTTGAAGTACCTGCCCCTGCAGCCGAGCGACCGCGCTCGTTAGGGCTGCGGATACGATGGGCCGCCGATCCGGCGGCCCATCGCTGCATGAAAGTACGACATCGAGGAGGCAATCGGTGTTTCGGAAAACGACGGGTCGTCCTACCTTGGATGCGTGGCTTGCGGAGTACCGGGCGATCGAGGAGGAGTTCGTGTGCGCGCGCGAGAGCGAGGGCGTGGCATTCGAGCCATACGGAGTCGGGTTGACGCGTGTGGTCGATCTGCGTCGCATGCTGCGGGAACGCGGCGCGCGTTTCATGAACGGCGGCGCCAGCATTTCGTCTGGTTTCCTGTCGAGTGCCTGCGAGGCGTGCGTAGGCGATTGCGGCAGCCGCACCTTCTACATCAACCTGCGCTGCAACCGCGATTGCTACTTTTGCTTCAATCCCAATCAGATCGACTTCGAGGAGCATTGCCTACGCGACACACCATGGCGCGAGGATCTGGAGGCATTCGCACGGTCGGGCGTCGCAGTGACCCACATCGGCCTCACTGGCGGCGAACCGCTGCTCGTGCGTGACGAGGCGCTGGCGTTCTTCCGCTGCGCCCGTGAACTTTGCCCCGATGCCCATTTGCGTTTGTACACGTCGGGCCTTGGGTTAGACGAGGCGTTTTGTCGCGAAGCCGCCGCATGCGGCTTGGACGAGATCCGTTTCAGCGTCAAGTTAGACGAGGGCGAAAGCTCCGTTGCCAAGACCCTTGCCGGCATAAGGATAGCGCGTCGGTGCATTCCTGACGTCATGGTTGAGATGCCGGTCGCCCCTGACGAAGGCGAACGGATGGAGCGGTTGCTTGTTGAGCTTGACGAGGCGGGCGTGCGCGGCGTCAACCTGCTGGAGTTCTGCTACCCGTTTCGTAACTGGAACGAGTTCTCGCGACGCGGCTACCGGGTGAAGAACCCGCCGTTCGAAGTGCTTTACGAGTACGGCTACGCAGGCGGATTGCCTATCGCTGGAAGCGAGGAGGCGTGCCTTGAGCTCGTTCTGTTCGCGCTGGACGAAGGGCTGCGCATAGGGGTGCAGTACTGCTCGCTCGACAACAAGAACCGCGACCAGGTGCTGCAGGCAAACCGCTCCGTCGCGCTCGATCCGGCGCTCTACGAGCTGGGAGGCGACTGCTTTTACCATGCAGCGAAGGCGTTCGACGGAGACGTCGGGGTCGCGCGGCGTGTGCTGAGCGAGCGGCATGCCTTCTTCACTGAGGACGATGAGGGGTGCGTGACCTTCCATCCGCGCTTCGCCGCCGAGGTCGCAGCTGCCGGAGTCGCAGTGGCCCACTCATGGAACATCGTGGAGCGGCAAAGTGGAGCTGCGGTCGTGCGTGAGCTGAAGCTTGCTTTATGGGATGAAGAGGGGGTTGGCCGGCCATGGTCCGCAAGGCTCTCATGACCCTTGCCGCGTTCCTGCTTGCGTGCGCGGCGGTGTACGGCGCCGGCTCTCTGGCGGAGCCCGCCACGGGGATCGCCCCCATCG
>NZ_CBDTNW010000026.1:0-8839 GCF_965361815.1 Rubneribacter sp. | reverse complement strand
CGGAAAACCAGCCCCGCGCGTGCCACAGGGCGCGGTTTGTGACCAACTCGCGGGCGGCCCCCGCCGAGCCGCCTCCGCGGGGGAGGGGGTCAGCGCCGGTTTAACAGCGGGGCGGGGCGCGTCGGCTCGGCGGAGGGGGAGGCTTGCCGCTTTTCCGTCGGATGCGCCGCCTCGGAGCCGTCGGCCGGGCGGTGGCGCGATCATGCCCGGAGAGGCGCCTGGTCCATGCGCCAGGGGCCTTGACGGGATCCTCGCCAAGCCCGCTTTCGCGCCTGCGTCCAAGCTGCGCAAGCCCGCCCGTGTCCAAGCTCGTGCCCAAGCCCAAGCCCAAGCTCGCTTCCGCGTCCAAGCCGCGCAAGCCCGCCCGTGTCCGCGCCCGCGCCCAAGCTCGTGCCCCGTCCCCGCCTGCACCCGCGCCCAAGCCTGCACCCGCGCCCAAGCCCGCGCGCAAGCCCAAGTCCGCGCGCGCAAGCCCAAGCCGCGCCCGCTTCCGCGTCCCGTCTTTTTTCGAAATAGGGTATTGCGCGCGCGGGCCTCACCCGGTAGAATAATCCGCGCTGCTGAACGCACGGGGTGTTAGCTCAGTTGGTTAGAGCGCCGGCCTGTCACGTCGGAGGTCGCGAGTTCGAGTCTCGTACATCCCGCCACTTTTGATCACGAGGTCCGCATGCGCGGACCTTTTTGCGGCCCGACGCGGTTTTTCAGCCGACGGCGCGCTCTTTTGCCCCGAACTCTCTGTTAAACACGTACTCTGGGAAAGTTAGGTATGTTGGAGCAGGAAGTCGACCGTCAGGGGCGTGTTGAGCGCCGAGAAGAGCCGCTCCTGCTTCGACCTGAGGTTGCAGCACACCCACCTGCCCCCGACCTTGTTGGCCTTGACCATCCGGGCCTCCAGCAGGCAGTCGTCCACCGACTTGCCCCTGACCGCCTTGCAGGCGTCGGCGAGCTCGCGGTGCACGAGCGCGGTGACGAGCGCGACGAACGCCAGCCCCTGCGCCTTGCAGTAGTCCTGCGCCCCCGGCGACGTGAAGCCGGCGCCGTTCTTCAGCCAGCCGAAGAAGGCCTCCACCGACCATCTGCGCTTGTACGCCTCGTAGACCTCCTGCGCCGACATGTCCTCCCGGCTGGTCTGCAGCACGATCACGCCCATCAGGTCCTTGGCCTCCTCGAACCCCTCGGCCGTGTAGCCCTCGGCGCCCTGCCCGAGCTTCGCCAGGTAGCCCGCCTGCTCCATGGCCTGCTTGTTCAGGTCGCGGAACAGCACGACGCGCGCGCCGCGGCGGCGGGCGTCGCGGTACTCGACGGCCGACGCCCTCCCGCCGCGCCTGTAGACGAACCGCCCGTCCACCTCCGGGTCGGCCACGGCCTCCCTGCAGGCGAGCAGCCGCTTGTGCAGCGGGATTATGTAGGAGCAGCCGTTCGAGGCGAGCGCCTCCACGTTGCCCTTGCTGTAGAAGCCCGCGTCGGCGACGAACATCTTGCCCGTCAGCTCGGCCCGCGTGAGCAGGTCGCGCACGCTGGCCTTGCCCGGCGCCGCCCCCTCGTACATGCGCGACAGCATCGGCCGGCCCGTCCCGACGTCGTAGGCCATGAGCAGGTTGACCTGGTCGGACCCGAGCCTGCCCCGCCTGCAGCCGGGCTCCGCCAGGTCGTTCAGGCGAGACGACGACGGCATCGCGTGCCCGTCCACGGCGACCTCCGGCCCCGCCGACGCGCACAGCGCCGCCTCGAACGACATGACCGGGCCCTGCCTGCGCCCGAGCGCGTCGAGCAGGGTCGCGAGGGCGTCCGGCCCCATCTTCAGCGACGGGAAGCGCAGCGACAGCGCCGACATGGCGAAGTGCCTGCCGGCGTCCTTGGCCGGCTGCATGCCGTTCACGCAGTTCACGACGGCCAGCGCGTAGACCTGGGCGGCGTCGCGCGGGTCGAAGTGCTCCCTGAGCATGGCGAGCACGCCGGCGGAGTTCGCCAGCGCCACCGCGTACTGGCCGAACTCGAGCGTGGTGACCTCGCCCTCGCGCGCCCTCGCGCCGTTGGGGACGAACCCGTCCTCGTCGGTGATCGAGCCTATGCAGCGCCCCATCTCGGTCTTGCGCCTGCCGCCGCGCGCGACGGAGCGGTACTCGTAGACGTAGTAGCGCCCGCCTATCGCCTTGACCATCGTGCCCCTCGGCTTCATCGACCTGATCCGCTCGGGGACGGAGTACTTGCCCATGGGTGCCTCCCTCAACATACCTAATGCATACCTAATTCTAGCATACGGGGACCCGCGCCGGCGCGTCGCCGGAAAACAGCCGCCGCCTGGCGCTGCATGCCGGCGGGCGGCATGATGGGAGATGCCCGGAAGCGCCGTTTCTACCTAACTTTCCCAGAGTACGTGTTTAACATAGCGTCACGCTCCCGAAATATGTCACTTTCAGAGAAGATATTTTAGACCATTTTGTCACTTTCAGAGAAAGATTTCCCTATCTTTTTGCCACTTTCAGAGAAACGATGCTGCGGTAATTAGCCTAAAAGTAGGATAATCTAAATTGTAACAATAGGATGACAGAAGGCGGAGGTGCTATCATCAGTCACCCGTCCCTTGTTGTCAGCCACCCCTCTCCGCACTCTTCTGGCAATGGCTAAAGGGCGTGAACCATGTAAAGCGGAAGATAGGTGCGGTCTCCTTCGTGGCGCAATTGCCCAGGATGTACCACGTATTCGTCACCGATGCGGCTTCCGTACTTCTTCTTAAACTTGTCAAGCGACGTGGTGGTGTAACGTTTTGTGGACTTCGTTTCTATGGGAACTATCTTGGCGTGGGGGTTTCCGGCGCTCGTAAGGAAGTCAATCTCCATACGGTCATCAGGATTGCTGCTGTGTCGCGAATAGAACCACAGTTTGCGTCCTTGGGCTTTAAGCGACTGGGCAACAGCGTTCTCAACCAACATCCCCTCGTTTATCTGGAGTTTCCCCAAAAGTACATCCCGGTAGAGGTTCTCTGCTTCCTTACTTTCGCCGCCAAAGGCATGGGTCGCCAAAAGCCCCGTGTCGGCCATATAACATTTAAGTGTGGGCCGATCCTCGTATAAAGACAGTCCCACGTGGGGGTCGGTCGTGTTGTAGCAGATGTTTGCGATACGTGCATCGGACAACCAGAAAAACGCTTCTTCATAGGTGCGCATACGGGCATCGCTTTGGAGTGCGCTCAGTCTGAATTTCTTTTCGTGCTTGGAGAGTTGGGAAGGTATTTCGTCGAATACGGATGTAACCTTGTATTCGTACCCTCCTGCAAAACGTGCGATGTCGTTGCGATACAAGGTGAGAATCTTTGCCTTTTCAGCTTCGGCGTTGGTGAAGCTGCGATTTTTAGCGTATTCTGCTACTGGGGCTGGCATGCCTCCCACCAGCAGATATTCACGAAATAGTCGCGAGGCTTTCTTGTGAAGGGCATCGGGGAGCGGCTGCATCTTAGTGCGCGCGTTGCGAATCAGTTCGGCGAGGGGGGCTTCTTCGAGGGCCCAGAGAAACTCCTCGAAATCAAACGGAGCCAGTTCGAGCGGAACTTCCTCGGATGGAATGAGGATGTCTTTCGTATTCATTTTGATAGATACGAGGGATCCTGTTTCTATAAAGTCGAAGCGGCCATCCTCTACGAAATATTTCACCAGGCCGCGCGCTCGGGGAAAGAACTGAATTTCGTCGAGAACGATGAGGCTCTGCCGTTCGTAGAGCGGAACTCCGTATATGCCGGACAAATAGGCGAAAAGTGAATCAAGGTCATCGGCAAGGTCGTCAAACAGGGCCTTGACGTCGTTAGAGGCTCGGTAGAAGTCGATGAACAGGCAGGAGCGATATTCCTTGCGACCAAATTCCTGTGCAAGCGTACTTTTCCCGACACGTCGTGCTCCTTCGATGAGGAGAGCCGTCCGCCCTTGGTCGCGCTCTTTCCATGCAAGCAGTTGGTCATATGCTTTTCTTTTAAGCAACGATACCTCCTTGAACTGCGTATACATAGTTTTATAAAACTATTTTTATTGTGAAATGCACGACTAGCACGTGAAGAATATACCATATATGCACGACTAGCACATGAGACACACCCCCATTTTGCACGACGAGCACGTGAAATGGAGATAGAGTGGGTTGGCGAGCCTTGTTTTTGTCACTTTTAGAGAAAGGTTTTCCTGTCTTTTTGTCACTTTCAGAGAAGCGATGCCGCTGTGCTTATCCTGAAAATAGAATAACCTAAATTGTCGCAATGTATTGCGACAATGTGACAATGCGCGTACACTGAGGACAGAAGCGAGGGGTGGCCAACCTTGCGCATGGGCGTGGATGTTCATGCATGCGTCTGCGTCTTACGGGGGAGAATGCAGAGGGCGTTCTTCATGTTCTTAGGAGGAGGAATGTCGGAGTTGAAAGTCCCCGAACGGGGAATCTCTCGCAGAAGCTTTCTCAAAACAACGGCCGCCGTGGCCGGAGCCGCCGCAGTGGGCGGATCCGCGGCCCCAACGATGACCGCGCTTGCCGCCGACGAGCAGAAGGGACAGCCGTCCGAAGAAGAAGTGGTGTGCGTATGCGGCTGCAACTGCCAGGGGACGTGCTCGCTTGTCGCGACGGTGCGCGAAGGCAAAATGGTCAACATACGCTCGAACGAGAACATTCCGTATCCGGCGTACGAGCGCATCTGCAACCGCGGCTTTAGCCATGCGAACCGTCTGTACGATTTCAACCGCGTGAAGTATCCGCTGAAGCGCGCGACGTGGAGCATCGAGGATCCGCACGTTGAGAATCGCGGCAACGACGAGTGGGAGCGCCTGTCGTGGGACGATGCCGCCAAGCTCGTCGCCGACACGCTGAACTACAACACCGAGAATTACGGGCCCCGGTCCAATCTGTTCCTGTGCTCGGCGGGCAACTCCTTCGGTGTGTACGGAGGGTCGTTCACGGGCAACAGCTTCGCCAACGTGAACGGCTACACGACGCTCGACGTGTGCTTGGACTACGGCGACCTGCACGGCATTGGCCAGGTGACCGGCGGCGGCTGGGACTTCAATCAGCGCAACATGTCGGGCGACTATCGCTTTGCCAAGACGCTGTTCATCTGGGACACCAATCCGCCGAACTCCCAACCCCACAACTGGCACTTCTGCATGGAGGCCAAGGACGCCGGTGCGAACCTGGTGGTCATCGATCCCACCTACACCATTGCGGCCGCTCAAGCGACCAAGTGGGTGCCCATCAAGCCGGGCACCGATCCGGCGCTGGGCATAGCCATCCTGAACGCGATCATCGAAAACGAATGGTTCGACCTTGACTTCTTGCGCGACAAGACGTGCGCGCCTTTGCTGGTGAGGGAGGACAACGGGCACTTCCTGCGCTCCACCGACTTCGGCGAGAACGGTCCCGAGGAGCTGCCCGAGTACCCGTTCTCCGGCATGCTGCTCCTTCAGGCCTCGAAGGCGAACAAGGTGCCCACGATCGAGGCCACCGCGCACTACGTGGTGTGGGACGCCGATTCCAACACCTCCTGCGGCATCAACGAGACGGCGAATCCCGCTCTCGAGGGGCGCTACGAGGTGAACGGCGTGAAGGTGACCACCGCCTGGACGCTGCTCAAAGAGCATCTGGCCGAGTGCACGCCCGAATGGGCCGAGAAGATCACCGAAGTTCCGGCCGACACCATCGTGGAACTGGCGCGCATGTACTCGCAGGACACCCCTTCGACCATCTACGCCGGCTACCATCTTTACGACAATTGCGAGGTCATGGGCATGACGTGGGCCACCATGGCGGCGCTCACCGGCAACATCGGCAAGAAGGGCGCCTCCATCGGGCATCTCGGCAAGGACAAGCCCTACCTGAATCGCTCGCCAGATCTGTTCCCCAACGGCTTGAAAGGTCTTGCGAACGACATTCCGTGGCTTGCCTTGAGCGAGATATTGGAGACGGGCCAGTACATGGGCAAGGAGTTCCCCGTCCGCCTGCTGTACAACGTCGGGGCGAACCCGGTGGGCAGCTACGCCGCCCAGAGGCGGATCATCGAGGAGATGCTCCCTAAAATCAACTGCATCGTCACGAACGACCTCGAGTTCTCCGACACCGTGCACTACAGCGACATCGTGCTGCCGTGCACCCACTACTTCGAGTACGAGTGGATTCAGGGCGCCTCGCACGTGCCGTTCATCAACCATGCGAACAAGGTTGTGGAACCCATCGGGGAGGCCAAGGAGGACGTCGACATCTTCCGTGAGATCTCCAAGCACCTTGGCAACGAGGCGTGCACTAAGTTCTACTCCAAGACGAACGAGGAGATGATGCGCGTCATCGTGGACACGGCGGCTGGCGAGAAGCTGGGCATCAGCCTGGACAATCTGCGCAAAGAGGGCGTCATCGCCGACCGCGAGGAGAACTGGATTCACTGGGAGGACCAGCGGTTCCCCACGCTCTCGGGCCGCTTGGAGTTCTACGTGGAGAATCCCGGCGCGCGCATCAACATCGGCAAGCCCATCGACAAAGAGTTTTACCATATGCCGACGTATCACACCCCAAGTGAGGCGTACGACGACAGCGAGCAGCACAAGAAGTACCCGCTGTACCACTACTGCGAGCGCACGCGCTGGCACATGCACACCCAGTTCAACTACGCGCCCATCCTGCGCGAGTTGGATCCGGAGCCGTATCTGCGCATGAACCCCGTCGACGCCGAGAGCCGCGGCATCGCGGAAGGCGACTACGTGGAGGCGTACAACGACCGCGGGCACTGCGTGTGCAAGGCGAAGTTCGACATGGGCGTGCGGCCCGGCATGGTGTCGTCGCCTAAGGGCTGGCCGCGCGAGCTGTACGTGGCGGGCAGCTATCAGGAGCTGACGAACGACCATCTGAACACCATGCATCAGAACACCTCGTTCGACGACACGCTCGTCGAGGTGCGCAAGTACGAGGGAGAGGTGGAGTGATGACCCATTACGGAATGGTGATCGACACCAAGAAATGCATAGGCTGCCACGTGTGCGCCATGGCGTGCAAAGTGGAGAACAACCTGCCCAACGACGTGTGGTGGAACCGCATCCTCACCGACAACGGCGGCGGCGTGGGTTTTGACATGGTGGGCGGAAGCTACCCCGACAACCTCCAGCTCGGCTTCATCGCCATGGGCTGCCAGCACTGCGAGAACCCCGCCTGCGTGAAGGTGTGCCCGGTGGGGGCCACCTACCGCGATCCTGAGACGGGCGTGGTGCGCCAGGACTACGACAAGTGCATCGGCTGCCGCATGTGCATGTCGGCGTGCCCGTACACCGGCGTGCGCTCGTTCAACTGGGAGGAGCCGAAGTACCACATGGATTACGCCGTGGGCGGCAAGGACGTCCCCGTGCATCAGAAGCACGTGGTGGAGAAGTGCACGTTCTGCTACCACCGCATCTCGAAGGGCGAGGAGCCGGCGTGCATGCATCTGTGCGTGGGTCGCGCGCGTTATTGGGGCGATCTGGACGATCCTGACTCCGAGGTGTCGCAGCTCATCCGAGATCGCGAGTACAAGCAGCTGCTTGAAGATCGCGACACGAAGCCGTCTGTCTATTACCTCGTCTGAGCGGAAGGGGAGAATTGCTATGAGCGAGACAACTAACACTCCCGCCGTCAAGGGCGGGAAGGGCCTGACTATTGCCATTGCGGTGGCGGCCGTGGTGACGGTGCTGGGTATTGTGCTGTGGGGGATGCAGCTTTCCGGCGGCATGGTGCAGACCGGCATGCGCAACCTGGACTCGTGGGGCCTCTACATCACGATGTTCATGTTCTTCGTGGGGCTTTCGGCCGGCGGCCTCATCATCAGCTCGGTGCCCAAGGCCTTCGGCATGGAGGGCTTCGGAGGAATCTCCAAGGTGGCCGTGTGGACGAGCATCTGCTGCACGGTGCTCGCCATCGGCTTCGTGGTGGTGGACCTGGGCCAGCCCTTCCGGGTGTGGGAGCTGTTCGCCTACTCCAACTTAGGCTCGCCTTTGATGTGGGACATCATCGTGCTGTTCGTGTACCTCATTCTGTCGGTGGTCTACCTCTGGGCGCAGCTGCGCGCCGAGGCGGGTAAGGTGTCGGCCGTGGCGCTGCGCGTGGTGAGCGTGGTGGCGCTCGTGTGCGCGGTGCTCGTGCACTCCGTGACGGCGTGGATCTTCGGGTTGCAGCAGGCCCATGAGTTTTGGCACACCGCCCTTTTGGGTCCGTGGTTCGTGAGCTCGGCGCTCGTGTGCGGCACGGCGCTCGTGCTCGTGGTGGTGATCGCGCTGCGGCGCGCGGGGTACTTGGAGCTGGAGCAGCGCTATGTGACGCGTCTGGCCAAGATGCTCGGTGCGTTTCTGCTCGTGGACCTGTACTTCTTCGGCTGCGACCTTCTGACGAGCGCATTCCCTGAAGGAAGCGGTGCGGAAGTGGTGGCTATGCTTACCACCGGCTCGCTGGCGCCCTTCTTCTGGGTGGAGATCATCGGGTGCGCGCTCGCGGCGGTCGTCTGCTTCGTTCCGTCGCTTCGCACGAACCCCCTTATTGTGGTGGCAAGCTTGCTTGCTATCGTGGGGATCTTCTGCAAGCGCGTGCAGCTTCTGGTGGGTGGCTTCCAGATCCCCAACGTTGACTATGCGTTTCAGACTAACGCCCTGACAGTTACAAACTGGGAGGGCGGCTTCGAGGCGGCCTACCAGGGCATGGTGTATTGGCCAACCGCCCTTGAGCTTGGTGTGGCGCTGGGTATTTTGGGTCTGGGTGCGCTCATGTTGTGCGTCGGCCTGAAATTCCTGCCGCTTAAACAGGCTGAAAACGTGCACTAGCGTGCGAGAGTGAGAGAGGCGGGCAGGGTGCTGCCCCC
>NZ_CBDTNW010000025.1:0-10828 GCF_965361815.1 Rubneribacter sp. | reverse complement strand
TGGGGGGGATGGACTCCCCTGCCCCCCTTTTTTCTCCCTCGGCTGCCTCCCCACCCCCCCCCGGCCGGAGGGTGCCCAGCCCGGGACGGGGGGCAAGCCCGCGCCGATCCCGGTTCGGCGGGGAGATGGCGCCCGGGTGGCGAGAAATCACCGAAGTCGGAAGGCGCGGACGCCCCCTCGCGCTGCGGCGGAGGCGAAGCCCTTGGTCGGCGAGCGCGCGTTGCCGTCGGAGGGGCCGTCCGCGTCGTCCTATCTTCCGACTTCGGTGATTTCTCGCCAAAAACGGGCTTCCTCTCTGCTGAGCCGGGGTCGACTCAGGCCGGGCCGGCCTGCCGGGCCCACCCGTCGGACAAGGCCCCGCTCGGCGGGCGGGGAGGGCCTCGCCCGCCAGGCGGCTAGGGCCTCACCCGGCGCCCGACGAGGGGAGGCTCGGTCCGGGGTTCGGCAGACGCCGGTTCGCGTCAATCATGGTTTAACAAAGAGAGCTCTCTGCTCGAGTTCGAACGACGTGCTCGGCTCCGGTGGGCGCTCGGCCTTTGGCCTACCACAGGCCGAGCGCGTGCTGCATCCCCAGGCTGACGGCGGCGATGGCAACCCAGCAGGCAAACCCCATGAGGATGGGCTTGCCGCCTGACTTCACCAGGCGCACGACGTCGGTGTTCAGGCCGATGGCGGCCATGGCCATGACGATGAGGAACTTCGAGAGCGTCTTGAGCGGCTCGAACAGCGCCGGATCGACGCTGGCCGCCGCGGCGACGGTGGTGACGATGGACGCCGCCAGAAACAGCACGATGAACAAGGGCAGCGCGCGACGCAGGCTGAAGTTGCCCAGCTTGCCGGCGGGCTTGACCACGCTGCGCTCCCGGGCTTCGAGCGCTGCCGGATCGCGCTCTTCCCGCCGCGCCATCCAAACGCCCAGCGCGAGCGTGATGGGGATGATGGCGAGCGTGCGGGTGAGCTTCACGATGGTGGCGTGGTCGAGCGCGCTGGATCCCGGATGCATGCCGTCCCAGGCCGCCGCAGCGGCCGTCACCGACGAGGTGTCGTTCACCGCGGTGCCGGCGAACAGGCCGAAGCCCTCGTTGGACATGCCGAGCGCTCCGCCGAGCGAGGGAAAGACGAGGGCAGCCAGCACGTTGAACAGGAAGATGACCGAGATGGCTTGGGCCACGTCCTCGTCCTTGGCCTTGATGACCGGCGCGGTGGCCGCGATGGCCGAGCCGCCGCAGATGGACGAGCCCACGCCGATGAGCGTGGATATGCCCGCCGGCATGCGCAGCAGCTTGCTCAGCACGTAGGCCGTGATGAGCGCCGTGGCGATGGTGGAGCAGATGATGGGCAGCGACGTGAGGCCCACCTGGGCGATTTGCGCGAGGTTCAGCCCGAAGCCCAGCAGCACGACGGCCGCTTGGAGCACTTTCTTGCCGGTGAACGCGATGCCGGGCTGCGTGCGGCGGCGCGCGGGCTGCTTCCACGCCACGGCGATGGCCATGCCCGCCAAGATGGCGAACACCGGCCCTCCGACGATGGGGAGCGCCTGCCCGAGCAGCCAGCAGGGCGCGGCGATGGCAAGGCAGGCGCCCAAACCGGGCGCGAGCGTGCGGATCTGTTCCACGAAGCCTTCCTTTCGGCTTTGACAATGGGCGACTTTGGCGAAGGTGATTCTACCGCGCCCGACGGTTGACGGAAGGGAAAAGTCTTCCCGGCCCGAAAATACTTCGCATCGTGGGTCGGGGGGGCTTGAGCCGCCGGCGCCGGGAGTTGCCGGCGCCGGCGACAGCGTCGGTCGCGGCTGCCGGGGGCGGTGGGTTGACGAACTGACGGCAGACATATCGAAAAAATGGGGTCCCGGATTCCTTGCCGTTACAGGGGGAGGGGGCGCGAACGGCGCTCGTGGACCCTGGTTTGAGGTCCCGGACGCAAAGGCAAGGCCGAAGCGAGCGCGAGGAGAGAGCAAAGAGGGAAGCAAGAGCCGGGAGGGAGCAAGAGCCGAAGGCGGCGAAAGCCGGGAGGCGCAGGGGCGCAGACGGGAGCCGCAGGCAAGGGTTGCGGACGGGAGTCGTAGGAGGGAGCCGCAGGCAAGGGTTCGGGCGTGAACTACAGGCAGGAGCCGCAGGTGGGAGTTGCAGACGGGAACCGCAGGCAAAAGCAGGGGCAAGCCGCAAGCGGGGCTGCGGGCAAAAGCCCTCGAGCGGACGGCTCGTCATCCTCCGCAACAGATTGTTAACGAACATCTGTTCATGTCATTGTGATTGTGCTACACTGGGTGCCTCGCATTCGGGAAGGGAGCACGCGTGGCGCATCTGTCAAATATCGAAGGCATCGAGATGGAGGGCAAGCTGCCGGAGGTGCGGCTGGCCACGACGCCGTTCAAGGTGGTGTCGCCGTTCGAGATGTCGGGCGACCAGCCCCAGGCGGTGGAAAAGCTGGCGTGCGGGGTTGAGGAGGGTCTGCGCTACCAGACGCTTCTGGGCGTGACCGGCTCGGGCAAGACGTTCACCATGGCGAAGACCATCGAGGCCGTGCAGAAGCCCACGCTGGTCATGGCGCCGAACAAGACGCTCGCGGCCCAGCTGGCAAGCGAGCTCAAAGAGTTCTTTCCGGACAACTCGGTGGTGTACTTCGTCTCCTATTACGACTATTACCAGCCCGAGGCGTACGTTCCCTCGTCGGACACCTTCATCGAGAAGGACGCCTCCATCAACGAGGAGGTGGAGAAGCTGCGGCACGCGGCCACTTCGGCGCTTTTGTCGCGACAGGACTGCATCGTGGTGGCCAGCGTGTCGTGCATCTACGGCATCGGCAGCCCGATGGACTACGCGGGCATGGCCGTGTTCGTGGACAAGCAGAAGGAGATGGACCGCGACCAGGTCATCCACGAGCTTATTGACATCCAGTACGATCGCAACGACTACGAGCTCAAACGCGGCACTTTCCGCGTGCGGGGCGACTCGCTCGACGTGTTCCCGCCGTACGCCGACAACCCGGTGCGCGTTGATTTCTGGGGCGAGGAGATAGAGGCCATCACGGAGATCGATCACGTCACAGGCGAGGTGCTGAACGAATACGAGGCGCTGCCCATCTGGCCGGCGTCGCACTACGTGACGGCGCGCCCGAAGATGGACCGGGCGCTCGGCACCATCCGCGACGAGCTGCGCGAGCGCCTGCAGCAGTTCAAGGCCGAGGGCAAGCTGCTCGAAGCGCAGCGTTTGGAGATGCGCGTGAACTACGATCTGGAGATGCTGGAGACAATGGGCTTCTGCTCTGGCATCGAGAACTACTCGCGACACCTGGACGGTCGCGAGCCGGGCGAGCCGCCCTACACGCTCATCGACTATTTTCCGAAAGACTTTCTGTGCATCATCGACGAGAGCCACGTGACCGTGCCGCAGATCCGCGGCATGCACGAAGGCGACCGCTCGCGCAAGATCACGCTCGCCGAGCATGGGTTCCGGCTGCCCAGCTGCCTGGACAACCGCCCTTTGCGCTTCGACGAGTTCGAGGCGCGCGTGCCGCAGTTTGTCTACGTGTCGGCCACGCCGGGCGACTACGAGCTGAAAGTCACCCAGCAGCAGGTGGAGCAGATCATCCGCCCAACCGGCCTGCTCGACCCGGAGATCATCGTGCGCGGAAGCGCCTCGCAGATAGACGACATCATAGACGAGGCTAAGGAGCGCGCCGTCCGCGACGAGCGCGTGCTCATCACCACGCTCACGAAGAAGATGGCCGAGGATCTGACCGACCATCTGCTAGACCAGGGCGTGAAGGCGCGCTACATGCACTCGGACATCGCGACGCTCGAACGCGTGGAGATCCTGCGCGATTTGCGCAAGGGCGAGTTCGACGTGCTGGTGGGCATCAACCTTCTGCGCGAGGGCTTGGACTTGCCGGAGGTGTCGCTTGTGGCCATCCTCGATGCGGACAAGGAAGGGTTTTTGCGCAACCACCGCTCGCTCATTCAGACCATCGGACGTGCAGCCCGCAACGTGTCGGGCCAGGTCATCATGTACGCGGACAAAACCACCGACTCCATGGACCGGGCCATTGCCGAGACGCGCCGCCGCCGCGCCATCCAGATGGCTTACAACGAGGAGCACGGCATAGAGCCGCAGACCATCCGCAAGGCCATCAACGACATCATCGGCTACGTGACCGACGAGATGGGCAGCACCACCGCCGAGCAGGTGAACAAGGAGCTTGCGGAGCTTTCGCGCGAGGAGGTGCTGCGCATCATATCGTCCATGGAAGACGAGATGGCCGCCGCGTCGCAGAACATGGACTTCGAAGAGGCCGCCCGCCTGCGCGACCAGGTGGTCAAGCTGCGCACGCAGGTGGAGGGGTCGAGCGAGGAAGACGTGCTGAAGGACCTCAAGAAAAGCGCCCGCAAAGGCAGCGCCTTCGGCAACCGCAAGAACGCCGCCTACGGCAGCGCGCGCCGGTCGTAGGCGACGGGGTGCAGATTAGGGACCGGTTAGGGCTGGGGATAGTGCGGGTGGGTTAACCAACTGGATGCGGACGGTGTTGTTCGCAGCTAGTCGCACTCGGTTTTCTTGGCTCCTTCGATGCTCTTGGGCGCCTCGCGGTCGAGCGCGCGGATGCTCTTCGGCAGGTAGATGACCGCGCCAAGGGCCAGGCACGCCAGGCCGTCCACCACGAAAAACGGCGCGATGCCGATGGTTTCCGCCAGCGCGCCGCCAAGCGCGATGCCGATGGGCGAGGCGAACGAGATGAGCGCGGTGGTAAGCCCCATGGCGCGTCCCATCTTCTCCTCGGGTACGTTGCGCTGAACGAGCGTGATCATGGGGCCGTTGTACCATGCGCACGCCACTGCCATGATACCGCACAGCGCCACGAAGGCCGGGAAGGCGGTGGGTGGCAGAAACCCGCAGGCCGTGGTCGCCGCCCCCACGATGAGCGTGGCTATGGCGATGAGGCGCGCGAGCTTCTTTCCGCCTCCGGAGACCATGAGGATGCCCGATCCCGCTATCATGCCGATGCCGAACACGGCCTCGGCAAGCGCTGCCATGTAGCCGTCGCCGTTGAAGTGGTCGTAGGTCATGAGCGGGTAGATGGAGCTCAAGGGCGCGAAGATGATCATGCCGAGCATGATGCCGCAAAGCAACATGAGCAGCCCGCGGTTCGCGGCCACGGCGCGCCAACCGTCGCGCAGGTTGGCGACGACGTGCTGCCCTTCGGCGGCCTTGTCGCGTACGGTGGGGATTTTCGCCAGGGCAAGCCCCGCCACGGCGACGAGCGCGCCGAAGAAGTCGAGGAACATGACCGAGTGGAACCCGATGGCGGTGTAGAGCAGGATGCCGAACGCCGGCGCGCCGATGGAGGCCATGCTCATGAGCAGCTGGTCGAGCGTGTTGATGCGCAGCAGGTGCCTCTCGGGCACGAGCAGGGGCATCGATGCCATCATAGCCGGGCTGTGAAGCGCCTGGCCCGCGCTGCGCGCCACCACGAGCACCACGAGCAAACCGAGCGTGACCTGTCCGAACAAGATGATGATGCCAAGCGCCAGGGAAACCAGCCCCACGCCCAAATCGGCGGCGATCATGATGAGCTTGCGGTTGTGCTTGTCGGCGAAGGCCCCGCCGAACGGCGCGATGATGCCCATGGGGAGATAGGCGCACACGCTCATGGCGGCCAGCGCCAGCGCGCTGTTCGTGGTCTCGGTGACGTACCAGACGGCCGCGTAGCCGGCGGCGTAGCTGGTCACCATGGAGACGGCTTGGCCGGCCCAGATGATGACGATGGTGGCGAGCCACCGCTTCGGCAGCGGCGTGCCTGCGGCGCTCAAAGGCGTAGGATGGTCGGTCATGGGAACTCTCCTTGCTGTGCAGATGGTCGAACGCATCCCAGCGTGCGGTAGCGGCGGCGGTTGCGCCACCTATTCTGGTTGGAAGCGCGGCTGGGACGAGGGAAACCGCGCGTTGCGCGGCGCGCGCAGACGCGCGATGAGGAAAGCGGATCGCGAGGCGACTGCTAAAAGCGCGGTTGCAGCTGTCCGGCCACGTGAAACAGAGCTCCTTGAGATCGGGTGCATGAGGCTTTTAGTGTAGCATAGTTGGTTGCGCTTCAAGCATGATCCGGCAGGCGGATAGGCGTCTTTCTGCCAAACCACCGTTGACGAGAGCCCGCGTTCGCCGAGTCTCGGGCCGAGCTTCCCCTGACCGGGTGCTTCGAGGGTCCTCTATGGTTCGGCGCTTCGGAAAGCCCCGCTCAACGGGTTGGACCTTCCGGGGCGCCGGCGGGGCTTCGCGTGGCGGGCTGGCCCGGTTCGCGCCGACGGGGGTTTAACAGAGAGAAAGGTCTCCGATGGCGAGAAATCACCGAAGTCGGAAGACAATTGCTCGATTGTCTTTAGCTGCGACAAGAAACGCCTGATCGGCGATCTTGCAGTGCCCCCAAAAAGACTGCAAGGGCCGTCCGATCTTCCGATTTCGGTGATTTCTCGCCATCGGAGACCGATTTCCGGACCCAATGCGGGAAGGGGAAGGGGAAGGGGAGCTCTCGGTGGCTCTCTTGGGGCGGGGTCCTACGAGGGGCAAGCTTGCTTGGGGCGGGGTCCTACGAGGGGCGGGTTCTCTTGGGGCGGGGTCCTTGCGAAAGGAGGGCTTGCTTGGGGCAGAGTCTTACGAGGGGTTCCCCTGTCGCAGAGGCCGGCGCGGCGTCCGCTTGCGTCGGGTGAGGCACGTTTCGCCTGCGACACCTACGGCAGCTCGGGAAGGCGCAGGTTGAGGTCCACGGCGGTGGGGATGCCGGCCACGCGGCCTGTGTTCGTGTACTGCCAGTAGGCGAAGTCGAACTGCGCGCTGGGCGCGGTAACGTCGTACTCGGCGAACCACACGGGCCGCTCGCCGAGCGCCGCGCGGTCGTAGCGCGCCATATCGCCTTTGTTGCCGTAGACCATGGTTTGGTAGCCTGCGGCTTCAAGGCGCTCGCAGAATGCTGCGGCGCAGGCGGCGAGCGTCTGCCGGTCCAGGCTGTTCGCGCGGCCGTTCGCGTCCGAGACGGGTTCGTGGTCGAACACCACCGGCAGCTCCAAGCGGCGTCCCGCCAAAAGCTCCACCACGAAATCCGCCTCCTCGCGCGCCTCCTGCTCGTTTGTTGCCTGCGAGAAAAAGTAGGCGCCCACTTCGAGTCCCGCCGCGCTCGCGCCGTCGAGGTTCTCGGCGTAGCGCGCATCGGCGTAGAGGGCGCCCTCGGTGTAGCCGCGGTTGCCCACGCGCACGAACGCGAAGCCGATGCCGTCGGCGGCTGCGGCCTGCCAGTCGATGGCGCCCTGATGCTCGGACACGTCCACGCCCACCTGCGAGCGCGCCTCTCCGTTCTCGACGTAGGCCAGCCGGTCGCCGTCGCGCTGGAGAAGCGTCCAATCGTAGGGGCTCACGTAGGGTTCGGCGCCGACCGGTCCGCCCTCCGGGGCCGCCGCGCAGCGCCCCAGGCCGACCAGCGCCCCGGTGACAACGGCGCAGGTCAGCGCGATCAGGGCCGCAACGGCCAGGGGGCTGCGGCGGGCGCGCGGACGGCGAGCGGGCGTGCTTCTGGGACGTGTCTTCGTTCTCGGTTGCATGGGGCCATCCTACCAAAACGAACCCGCCCGCCGCGGCGTTGCCGGGCAACCCTTGGCGCGACCACAGAAATTCTTCGCCGGGAGGTTGTGCCGAACGATGCGCGGGAGCGGTATACTTGCGGTGGAGAGCGATGCCGGGCAGGGTCTTCCCGTTGAATCCAGCCCGGCTCATGGTACGGTTCGAACGAGGGACGGTGCGACGAGCATGATGGTATCGACGAGAGGCCGCTACGCGCTGCGGCTCATGATCGACATCGCGAAGCAGGGGGAAGGGGGCGCGCTTGTGGCCATGCGGCAGGCGGCCGAGCGGGAGGGCCTGTCGGTCAAGTACCTGGAGCAGCTGGGAGGGGCGCTTGTGAGGGCGGGCGTTCTCAAAAGCATGCGCGGCGTGAGCGGCGGATACATGCTGGCGCGTCCGGCGGACGAGATAACGGTGGGCGACATCCTGCGCGCCACAGAGGGAAGCTCCGCCCCCGTGGCCTGCGTCGAGGACGCGAAAACATGCGATCGCAGCGGGCAATGCGCCGCGCGCGATTTCTGGGTGGGCCTGAACGAGGCGATAGAATCCTACGCCGACGGCGTGGCGCTGTCCGACCTGGCGAGGAAGGCGTGAGGGCCCGGCCCGTCTTTGAGCGGGGCCGGGCCCGTCGGCGCCGCTACAGCTCGCGTTTCGCGTAGAGCTTGACGGACAACGCGGCCGAGACCGCGTAAAGGGCGGCGGCGAGGGCAAGGACCCCTGCGACCAGCGCCGCGTCGCCTCCGGGGGTTTGAAGCAGGCCCTCCACGTTCTTGACGAGCTCTGCTGCGATGTTGCCGTCGATCGCTTGGAAGGCGATGAGCACGAAGACGATGACGATGAGCGGCACGAGGCGCACGGCCTTCGTCATGCCGAATCGCACGAACGCCGGCATGATGATGGAGAGCATCAGCAAGAGGATGGCGACGCTCGCAACGCTGGCGATCAGCAGGGCCTGCCAGGAGAAGTTCTCCATGAGGACGGCCAGCTGCGGCACGGTCGGCGCCGCCTGCGCCGCGACGATGAGGATGAGCGTGGCCAGCAAGCCGACCGCGATGCCGGCAAGGCACAGCAAAGCGAAGCTCGCGTAGCGCCCGATCACCACGTCGGCGCGCGTGATGGGCAGGGCCAGGCGGAACTGCTGCCAGCCGGCCCGCTCGTCGAGCGCGAGGATCGTGACGGCCAGCGAGAAGGGCATCATGACGCCGATGGTGGGGGCGGTTGCGTACAGGTTGCCCATCATGATGGCGATGAAAGCGCCGACAAGGATGGATATGACCAGTTGCTGCGCCAGGTACTTTCTGGCCACGAGCACGTCGGATAGGAACATGGCTTTCATCGGATCTCTCCTTTCAGCATGAGGGCCAGGTAGGAGTCGATATCGGCCCGGTCGAGGGCGACGTTTCCAAAGTTCTCGGCGAACGCGAATCGGTCGGGTGCGAGCACGTCGATGCCGTAGGGGTGGCGCAGGTAGCGCAGCTCGCCCGGTGCGAAGAACCCGCTGGCCTCTATGCGCTCGAAATCGGAGGCGCGGCAGTGGGCGACGCCGGCAAGATCGGTGATGGCGTCCTTCTCCACGGAGAACACGACGCGCCCCGCGTCGATGCACACCACGTAGTCGGCTATCTTCTCGAGGTCGCTTGTGATATGGCTGGACATGAGGATGCCGTGGCGCTCGTCGCGCATGTAGGCGCGCAGGATGTCGAGCGCTTCGTCGCGTGCGAGCGGATCGAGGCCGGCTGTGGCCTCGTCCAAGATGAGCAGGTCGGGGTCGTGCGAGAGCGCGCAGGCCAACGACAGCTTCATGCCCATGCCGCGGGAGAGGTCCTTCACGGCGCGGTCCTTCGGCAGCTCGAACTGGGCGAGGCGCTGCTCGAAGTCCGCAGGGTTCCAGGCGTCGTAGCTGCAGGACATGAGCGCGCCCACGGCCCCCACGGTCATCTCCTCGGGAAACGAGCACGCGTCGAGCACCACGCCGATGCGCTGCTTGGCCCGCTTGACGGTTTTCGCATTGGCGTGGGCGCCCGCGCTCTGACCGAACAGCTCGATGGAGCCTGCGTCGGGGAAGATAAGGCCGAGCGCGGCTTTGATGGTGGTGGTTTTGCCGGCGCCGTTGCTGCCGACGAACCCCACCACGCTGCCGGCCGGCACCGTGAGATCGACGTCTTTCAGGTCGAAGCCGTCGTAGTGCTTCGACAGGCTGCGTATGCGGAGGAGATCGTTCATCAGTCGTCACTTTCTGCGATGAGGTCGAGCATGTCATGGAGTTCTTGGATGCTCACGCGCGCGGCGCGCGCCTCGCCTGCGGCCTGCACGAGCAGCGCTTCGATGGCGCGGAGGCGCTCCTCGCGCAAAAGCTCCTTGTTGCCGCCGGCCACAAAGCTGCCTTTGCCCTGCACCGTTTCGATGAAGCCCTGCGCCTCCAGTTCGGCGTAGGCGCGCTTCGTGGTGATCACGCTGATGCGCAGGTCGCTGGCGAGCGCTCGGATGGAGGGCAGCTGCTGCCCTTCGCTCAGCTCGCCGGTCAGGACGAGGGCCTTCATCTGCGAGACTATCTGCTCGTAGATGGGCTTGTCGCTGGCGTTCGAGATGATGATGTCCAAGATGCTCCCTTTCCAAGTGCTGGTGCGCTGCTCGCGCTGGCTTTCGGCGCGCGAGCGGCATCGCGTTGCCGCGCCGTCGTCCGGACGATGGCTGTCGGATGCGCGTTGCGCCGCAGCCCAAACGATGACGCGTGAGCGCTCCGGCGTCCCGGCGCGCCCGGCAGGCGCTCGGCGGCGTCCCGCCTTGCGCCCCCCGGAGGACGCGGGCACGTTCCCCGCTTCCTCCGCGTCGGGCATTCCTCGCGCAGCTTCCTCACGGTTGCCGTGCATTGTGTGTATGCCCGATATGCACACTATAATCACTAGGCACACGACGGTCAAGGGAAATTTTCGATAATGGCCCACTTGAAAGTAATACGGTATTACAATATGCTGATCGCGTTGAAAGGGGGAAGCATGGGAACCGTGCTCGCTAAGAAACGATCGCGCAGCAAGCGCGATGATGCCATTGTCACCGCTCGCGTGCCGGTGGAGATCAAACGGCAGGGAAACGCCGTTCTCAAGAAGATCGGCTCGACTCCCACCGAGCTGGTCAATGCCGCCTACCGATACGTTCTCGAGCGGGAGGAGTTGCCGGTTGAGGCTCGCGAGCTCAAGCCGCGCGTCATAAGGTTGACCGACGAGCAAAAG
>NZ_CBDTNW010000024.1:0-3663 GCF_965361815.1 Rubneribacter sp. | reverse complement strand
CTATGGACCCCCGCTTTCCCGTAGATGTTTCGCAGATGCGTGCGCAGCGTGCTCTCGGTTATGCAGAGCAGCTTTTCGATGACGGCGTTGTTCTTCCCCTTCATGACGAGGACGGCTATCTCCTCCTCGCGGTTCGACAGCCCGAACTCGCGCGCGGCGTGCCGCGCGCACCGAGCGAACACCTCCTCGTCGTCGGCAGGCTGCCGCCGCGCCTTGCGCCTCTCGAAGAACCGCCTGATGTCCCCTTCGCTCATCACGAAGGCCGACACGGCCACGGCCAGCGCGATGATGCCCGATATCGTGACGGGCAGGGAAACGCCGGCCTCCTGCAAAAACCCGTCGTAGAGAGCCTGGGCGAGCGTGCTGCACGCGGTCAAGGAGAACTGGCCCGCCGCGAAGACGGTCGCCGCGGGAACGCGCGAGCGCAAAGCGATGCTGCACCAAAGCGTCCAGGTGAATATGCGAAAGAACGTCCATCCCGCCCCTATGACGAACGCCTCGTACTGCTGGTTTCCGCTCTCGAGCGTGAGGACGGGAATGATGCTCACTATGATGAGGGGCGTGAGCATGCGGTAGAGGAGCATGAAGTCGAACCCTCCGCTTCGCCGCCTGGCCAGAAGGGCGATGATCGCGGACACGGCAAGCCCCGCGATCAGGGTGTTGAGCTCGGCTGTGGCGGAGGACTTCTCCTCCGAAAGCGAGTTCGTGAGCAGGCTGACGGCCCCGAACAGCCCGACTCCCACGAAAAGCCGCAGGGGCAGGAGCGAGGCGGACCCCGCTTCGCGCGGGGGCGCGCTTCCCAAAGCGACGAAGGCGCCGTCAAAGCGCAACGCCAGAAGCGCCGCACCCGAAAGCAGCGGCAGCACCGCATGCACGATAAGCGCCGGCAGGGGCTTCAAACCCGCCACCAGCAGGCACAGCGAAAACGCCGTTGCGTACACGAGCGCCACACACAGAAGCGCATCGCGGAAACGGACGCGGCAGAGGCATTCCGACCACAGGAGCAGAAGCGCCGCTTTCGACGCCCCGAGCGCAACGCCCGCCACCGTCCCGAGAGGCTGGTCGAACACCCAACCGCTCGCATAGGCGCAGACGGTCGAGGCGCACATGAGCGCGGGCGCCGACAGCACGAGGAGCCTCGAGGAAATGAGCCCTCCGCCCCGGCGCAGGGCCACTCGCGCAAGCACCGCGAGCAAAACCAAGAAGAGCGCCGTCTGCAGATAGTTCGCCAGCTCAAGGACCTGGGCGCTCATCGCCTGCGGACGAGGGAACAACGTTGGGGAGATGCCGACCGTCTGCCATCCCAAATACGTCCCCAGCCCGCACACGAGCAAAGCGAACGCCGGAGCCGACAGCGCTTCCGCCGTCGGGGCGTCGTGCGGAGCACCCTTGCGGTTCATAGCCATCCCCTTTCCGAAACGGGCCGGGCGAGGCGAGCCCCGCCACGCCGGAAACGTCCTGCCGCCCGTTCCCGTCAGCTTGCCATAGTACAGAACATCGCGTCCCGGGCGCTTCCCGTTTTCGCAAATTCGCAGATGAGAAACCGCACCCTCACGCACTACCTCACGGCTACCTCACGCATACCCCATCGTTTTCGAAGATACCCCGCCGTGCGGCTTGATGTTACCCCGGCAGCGCGGATTAAATACGGGCGTCCAGAACCCGACCGAGAAAGGATCAAGAAAGGAACATGACCATGTGCAAGGGCAAGGGAAGGCAGACGGCCATCGCGGCCTGCTGCCTGGCGGTGTCGGTGAGCCCCGTTCTGGCCGGATGCGGCGCCGAGGCACCGCAAGGGGGGCAATCGAACGCGGGCATCGAGGCGGGCTTTGAATCGAACGCCCCGTCGGAACAGCGGCAGGAGCAAGCCCCGAAGACCGCCTACAAGGACGGAACCTACGTGGGAGAGGGCAAAGGCATGGGCGGCACCATCAGCGTGACGCTCACCGTGGCCGAAGGGCGCGTGCAGGTTGACGAGATAACCGAATCGGGCGAGACGGCGGGCATCGGAGGCAAGGAAGCCATAGAAGACGGCACGTTCAAGGCTCAGATCGAGGAGGCCCAGTCCGCCGACATAGACGGAGTGACGGGCGCCACCATGACCACCGGCGGCGTGAGGAAAGCCGTCGAAGACGCGCTGTCCCAAGCGAAGTGAAAACCAACGGAGACGAAAGGCAGGAGATCAACATGAGCATGAACCGTCGTCAGTTCTGCGCGCTGGGAACCGCCGGCGCCTTGGCGGCCATCGCCGGGGGAACGGCCATGGGCTGCGCTTCCGCAAGCTCCCCCTCTGCGGGAGAAGGGTCGTCCGCAGCCGCAACCGCCCGCGCCATCGGAGACGCGGACGTGAGCTTCGGCAAGGAGGTCGACGTCCTCATCGTGGGAGCGGGCATCTCGGGCATGCTGTCGGCCGTGGACCCCGCCAAAGCCGGCCTGAACGTGCTCATCGTCGAGCAGAACGCCACCTACGGAGGCGACGCCATCTATTCGGCCGCTTGCCAAATGTGCACGACCGCCAAGCTCACCCAGGAGGAGCGTCCCGACAAGTACATGAGCGCGGAGCAGATACGCGAGAAATTCGCACCGTACTACGAAAACGACGAGGCGGGCCTCGAGCGCACCGTGCTCCTCCAAACCTGGGGCGGCAAATTCATCGACACCATGCACTACGAATGGGGATACGAATTCCAAGAACTGCGCGAAAGCCCCTACCATCAGGCTTTCTTCCCTAAAAACGGCCTGTGCACGATGAAGGACGAGTTCGAGCTCATGAACGAGAAGGTAACCGAGGCGGGCGCGTCCTACCTGTTCGAGACAACGTTCAAGACGCTCATCGTCGGCGAGGACGGCACGGTGGCCGGAGGGCGCTTCGTCGCGAAGGACGGCGCGATCGTCGACATCGGGGCCAAGGCGGTCGTGCTCGCAGGGGGCGGCTACGTCTCCAACCAGGAATGGATGATAGAGTACGCCCCCGAATGGGCCTTCATCGGAAACATCGTGGCCGGACGCAAGGGCGACGCCATAGCCGCGGGCGTGGCCGCGGGCGGCACGCTTTCGGGCATGGGCCCCTCCGGCAACCTCAACCCGCGCTACGAGGCCGGGCACATGCTTGGCACGTTCTACCCGCTCATCGGGCTGCTGCCCAACGGCAAGCGCTTCTATTGCGAGACGGCCGTGCACGATGCCGCGACCAAGTGCCTGGCCGCAGGCTACAACGAGTGGTACAGCATCTGGGACGGCACGGCCCAAAACGGCATCGACCAGGAGGTCATCGCGCATGCAGGCGACGCCGTGCAGGCCGCGGCCTCGTTGGAGGAGCTGGCCGAGAAGACGGGATTGGCGCTCTCGACGGTGCAGGCGGCCTTCGACGACTGGAACGCGATCTGCGACAACCAGGCGGATCCGGAATTCGGCAAGACGCTTTTCCTGCAAAAGCTCGAACCGCCCTATTACTTCATCCGCAACGTTCCCGTACGCTACAAAAGCTGCGGAGGGCTTGCCGTGAGCGACCGCATGGAGGTGCTCGACACCAACGGCGATCCCATCCCGCATCTCTATGCCGCAGGATGCACCGCCGGAACCGAGGACATCGTCCCCGCCGCCGGCTCCGGCCTGCTGTGCGGCTCCGTCCTTGCCGAGGACCTGGCGTAAGGCCGCGGGCCT
>NZ_CBDTNW010000023.1:0-12868 GCF_965361815.1 Rubneribacter sp. | reverse complement strand
CCGCCACCTCGCGCGCAAGCGCGCCGCCGGGCGCATGCGGGCACGTCTCGCACGAGCCGCACGCCAGCGTCGCGTCGAACGCGCGATACGCCGCCAACCCTACGAGCGCCGACTCGTCAATCCGGCCCAGGCACGGCACCACGCAGGCGTCCGCCGCATCCGCGCTCGCAACGCCCGCCGCCTCAAGCGCCGTCTCGCACACGATGACCGGATGCCCCTTCGTCGCCACGATGGAGCGCTTGAGCTGTGCCGTCAGCTCCTCGTCCGTGGGATTGCGAAGCTCGATGGCGCAGGTGGGGCACGCCGTGGCGCACGTGCCGCACCCGATGCAGCGCCCCGGCTCCACAACCAGCTCGTTGCTACGCAGCGAAAGGGCGCCCGACGTGCACGCCTCCGCACAACGCAAGCAGTCGGCGTTGCGGTTGCGCACCGAGATGCAGCGTTCCTCGTGCACGGCGATAGCGTCGTTCTCGATGCCGCCCAGCAGGGCGAGCACTCCGTCGATCAGGGACATGGCTACCCCCTCTCCGCAGTCCTGCCGCCATCCGCAGCGCCGTCCGCAGACACGGCCGGCGTCTCGGACGCGGCGGCAGACGCCGCGCTGCCCGCAGCTGCGGGAACGGGCGCGGAAGCGGATGCGCCCCGCCCCTTGCTCGGCAGGAAGGGGAACGTGATGGCACGTTCGGGGCACACGTCGGCGCATGCGCGGCACTTGCTGCAGTCGTTGAGCGTCGTCTCGCCCGCCGCGACGTCGTGCAGGTTGATGCACTCAGGACACGCCCGCTCGCACAGGTTGCACGACAGCCCGCGGCCCTCAAGCAGGCACCTCTCGGAGTCGATGCGCGGCCTGAACGTCCGGTTCAACCCGCTGAACAGGGAAAGCAGCGCACCCAACGGACAGAAGCGCTGGCACCACTTCGGCAGCAGCAAAACCTCGATCGCGATGATGGCCGGAAAAGCGAGCACTGTCCAGGTGGTGTCGCCGAACGCGAACAGCCGCATGACCAAAAGCACTGTGGCGAATGTGAGGCCGACAGGGCAGACAAGGCAGAACACCGGGAAGCCGAACACGAGCGTCGACCCGAGCGCCGCCGCCAAGATGCCGTGGCGGCTGTCGATCTTGATGCCCTTGGCCTTGCCACAGGGGGCCGCGCATGCGGAACAGGCGGGGCGTGACGCCATCCCCCGTGACGTTATCCCCGGGCTTTTGTCACGGTCGGGCGCGGGTGGCGCCGCTTGCGCCGCAGATTCCCCTGCTTGCGCCGCATGGAGAGCGAGCGAGGCGGCGGATTCGTCCGCAGCGCCGCGGAAAGAGACCGGGACGAAGCCCTGACCGGCATCGCCTTCAGCAGAAGAGCCCGAAGCGCGCGACGCGCCCCGCTTCCCCTTCCTCTTTCCCCGCGCCATGAAGTGCACGGGACACGCCCAGGCGCAGAACACCTTGCCCAGCACGACGCACACCGCCAGCACCGCCAGCACGCTCACCACGGCCATCGGGATGGCCGTGCGCTCGGCGATCATCGCCAAAAGCGCGCCCAGAGGGCACAGAAACGTGATGGTGTCGAACCCGATGCCGCAGAAATTGCCGATGCCCCCGGCCGTGAAGTACCCTGCGGCCACCACCGCGAGCACCGCCAGCATGATGAGGAACCGCAGCCGAGCGCTGTTGAACTTCTTCATCTTCCTCACGCCTCCACTTCTTCGGCGGGCCGAACGACGATGGCGCGATCGGTGGCGCCTGCGGAGATCGATCCCGCCGACAGCGAGATGCACGCCCACTCGCACGCGCCGCATCCGTTGCATGCGTCCACGTCGACCACGGGCACGTTGTCCGCGCCCAGTTCGAGCGCGTCGTAGTTGCACACGTCGACGCACTCATGGCAACCCATGCCCTTGGCCGCCAGGCACCAATCGCGATTGAGCGCCGCCTTGCCGATGACCACGCTTGCCGGGTCGGGGCACACGAGCGCATGCGTCGGGCATGCCGCGACGCATTTCGGCCCGCCCGGTTCCATCTCGCAGAAATCGCACCAACCGCTTTTGAAGTCCATGCGCGGCGTGCGCACGTTCAAGATGCCGTCCTCCAGATGCGCCGGGGCGATGGCGTGCTTCGGACACACCTCGCGGCACTTCTCGCAGTGCAAACAGCCGCGGACAAGCTGCTCCTCGTCCTGCCCTCCCGGCGGGCGCAACAGCGTTTTGCTGGGAAGGTACTTCACGCCTCCCAGCCCCACCACGGCGGCGGCTCCCACGGCGCCGAGGGCGAACGTGCGCCGCGACACGCGGGGACCTGCGGCGCGCTTGGGCTTCGCCTCCTGCCCGCACATCATGCCACCTCGGCTTTCTCCCCGTCCTCGCTTGCATCGGCCTCGTCCTCGGACAGCACGGCGTCCAAGAACTCCCGATCGTTGCGCAGAAAGCCGTCAGTCAGCTTGCCGAGGCCCTTGTAGAAGTCGGTGCGGGGGAATTTCTGCAGGTCGGCCGCCATCATGGGATACCACGCCAGCAGATGGTCCTCGAGGAAGTTGCGCTGCGACAGCAGAAGGGCGCGGCACGCGTCCTCGTCGCCCTCCTCCAACGCGGCGATGGCGCGCTCGCACAGGATCTGCTCGAACTCAAGCTCAAGCGCGATGTGGTCCTCGCCCTCCTTCCAGCTCTCCTGCTTGGCCAATCCGGCGGCGCGGTACAGCACGAGCACCTCGTCGCGCGCGTCCTGCATCATGAGCCGCTTCGGGCTGGTGTACACCGACTCGTAGGGGTACGCAGCTGAGAAACCGTCGTTGCCCGAGCCGATGAACGCGCGCACGTAGTCCACCGCCAGCTCGGTGAGCACGTCTCCGCTCGCTTGGCTCAGATACCCGCAGATCATCCGATAGCCTTCGTCTACAAGCGGGTTTCCCGTGTTCGCGGGAAAGCGCATCGACACGAGCGTGTCGTACAGCTCCTGATCCACTTCCGTGCGGAACAGACGCGAAAGGAACTGGTAGGTGGCCCTGCGGCCGCGCAGCACGTCAACGAGGCCGATTTCCTGATCGTGAGACATGGATGCTCTCCTTTCCTAACGAACGGACGAGGACGGGGCAGCGACAGACGAAGATGCGGCGTCGGAGGACGCGGCGGCTCCGAGCAAAGACGGATCGGCCGCATCCTCGGCAGAAGACGCGGCGTCGAACAGGCCGGATGCGAGCACGCTGCGTCCAAGGTCGGTGATGGCCCACGTGCCGCGCCACTCGATGGCGCCCGTCCCCTCAAGCTTGCCGCGGAAAAAACCGCAGAAGCGCCGCGGCTCGGCGCACAGCGGGTCGTCGTCCACGGCGGCGTCAAGTTCCTTGGTGGGGCAGCCGCCCTCGCGCGCCGCCATCTCCAGCACGCGCTGGAAGACGGGCAGATAGCGCTTCTCCTCGACGATCTTCTGGACGATGCGATCCTCGTTGACATACGCCTCCACGGCATCAAGGCCCGCCTGGGTGGCCCGATAGCGGCACGGAGGCGCGGGCGTCACCGAAATGAAGTTGTCATCAGACTCTTCGCCCTCCGCCAGCGCTTCGCCGCCCCCGGCGGCAGACGGCGCGACATCCGCGTCCGCGCTTTCGCCTATCGCCTCCGTCGCGCGGGCATCCTCGCCTTCGGCTGGCGCGTCGCCTGCGCCCTCGTCCTCAAGCCGCTCCAGCGCACCGGCGCGCTCGAGCAGCTGGATCACCTGAACCGAGCTGTACACGCTCGTGGGGCTGGGATGCGCTTCGTCCAGCGCGGCGGCCGCCTCCTCAAGCGTGCGCGGCTCCGCGCACAGCTCCACGGCGCGCAGCAAGCGGAACTGCTGCCCCGGCATGCCCGAGAGCAGCTTCTCGATGCGCTCGGCGGGCGAAAGCTCCACCGGCGGGGGCACCACGCTCTTGTCGGCATCGGGAATGGGCGGCAGGTAGTCGGCCTCGGCGTCGTCCCGCTCGCCCCCGTCCAAATCCAGATCGGCCAAAGGGTCGAAATCGTCATCGATAGCAAAAGCCTCGACATCGCTCATATCCATCAGTCCTTTCGCAAAATCACAGGTCATGCAAAGTCAGCGAGGGTTCGCGCGGCACCCGGCATCAGCGGGATCGCGAAGGCGAAGCGCGCTTCGGCACGCGGGCTTTCGGGATCGAGCCGGGAGCGATGCCGCACGAAACCGCAGCGCCGAGCATCTTCGACGGCCGTTAAACCGTCGAAGCGCTGCAGAGCACCTTCGTGGGCAGCTCGCGGGGAACGCTGGGGTCGATCGACAGCGCTTCGTTGGACAACGGCGCGAACGCGGAGGGAGCCACGCTGGCCAACCGCTCGCCATCGCGTACGAACACGCGCGTGATCTGCACGTTCATACGCGCAGTGGCCTCCAACGCCGCATGTTCGAAGCGCGTGCACACCGCTTGCCCATCCGCTGCGGCCAGCACGTCCAGCAAAAGCGCGCGCTCGCGCTCAAGGGCCACGCGCCGGTGATCAATGGTGAACTTGTCGTCCACCGCATCGTTGCCGGGAAGAAACCCGTTCACGAAACCGGTCACGAACACCACCCGCACATGGTGGCCATGGCAGCGCCCGTACGTCGCAACGCGCACGGCGTCGCGCGTCGCGTCCTCCATAGGCAGGCGAAACGCCTCGCGCGCAAGGCGGCCGACGTCCGCGCGCGCAGGATCGTCGCCCAGAAGCGCTGCCTGGCGCTCGGAAAGCGGCATGCCGTGCGCCTCGAACAGCGCGCACGCCTCCTCGCGCGTCAGCCCGTTCGCGCACGCGCGGCGCAGCTCGCCAAGCTCGTCGAGCGGTGCGTCGAACTTCCCGAAGATGGTTGAGGCGCGCTCCTCGTCGCGCTGCGCGCGCAGCTGCGCCACAGCCTCGGCGGCGGAGATGCCGCGCTCGCGCGCGTACGCCAAAAGCTCCAGAAACGCGTCGGAGCGCAAAAGCCAGTCGCCGAAGCCCATCCACGAGCGCAAAGACGTGAAATCGTCGGGATCGAGGAGAAGCCGAAGGAACGTCGCCAGCTTGAGCTGGGCGTAGCGGCCCTCCGTGCGGGGGTCGCCCTTGATCTTCCCCTCGAAAAACGCGCGCTCCACGGGCACGCCGCGCTCCTCGAGCGCATCGGACAGGCGCGTGCCCCATGCCGCGTTCGGCACCGCCACCAGCACGTCTTTCGGCGCCGTCCCCGCCGCCAAGCGCTCCTCCACCGACGCGGCCACGAACGCCCGCTCAGCCTCGGGATCCTCAAGCGCGCGGCCCTCCCGCGCAGCGCGCGGACGCGCGTCTTCCACCTTCACCACGCACTCGGCCGCATCGGCAAGCTCGCGGAATCCCTCGAAGCACGGATACGGCTCCTCGGCACTCGCGGCCGCCAGCGTGCGCCCCGCCGCCACCAAGCCGCGCGTGGCCAGATGACGCACCAAGCGCTGCGACGCCCTGCTCATCGTCGTGTAATCGTCCACCACCAGCACAAGCCCCTCCCGCTCGATGCCGGCGGCCGCCAGACCGCGGTACGCAAGCGACGCCGCCTCGCACGGCAGAAGCGCGCGGCGCGCCTCAAGGTTCTCGATCAGAACGGCATGGACGGCTTGCTCCTCGGCGGAGATGAGCCAGCGCTCGTCATCGTCGGCGCACTCGCTGATGCTTTTGTAGAAGAATTTGAGCATCTCGCGCAAGCGACCGGGCTTGAGGCCGCTCACCTTCACGTCCTCCATGAGGACGTCCATCTCGTTGCCGTCCAGCACGCGCGCGCCGCGGCTCACGGCCGCGCTCACCCGCGCATCGCCCATGATGTCCAAAGCCAGATCGCGCACGGACACCGCGCTTATTGCATCGAGCGGCGAGGCCGGATCGGCGGCCAGAAGCGCCCGGTAGCGCGCCGCCGTCCAACTGTTGGCGCACACGATGCGCACGGGCAGCCCGGCTTCGGCAACACGGCGGGCGTACGCCAGCAATGCCGGCGCAATATCGTAGGACGCGTCATGCTCCACGCATGCGCATGCGCCCTCGACTGGAAGTTCAATCAGATTGCGCGTCGCCTCCTCTGCGGACGCGACAAGACAAGCACCCATCGTTCGGCCTCCATCCATCGTCTTCGGATGAAGCCCTTTGCTTGAAGCCCCCCAGCTTCACAGTGCCCTTAGCGCCTCCGAGTATGGCCCATCGGCGCGCGCCCGTCCACCATCATTCCGAAACGGAATGGACAAGGTCAAGCGCCGCCTGCTTGTCATCCGCGCCCAGCTTGCGGTACGCGCCGGCCAGCACGTCGGCCACCTCGTCGCGCGAAAGCCCCAGTTCGGCTTTGATGGCATCGAAGCCGCGCTCCTCCAGATACAGGATGAGCGCGCCCAGCTCGCGACGATCCAGGCCGAAGCGCTCGGCCGCAAGGCGACACTTGCAGCGCAGGTCCGTGTCGCCTGTCCGCCCGGCTGCGGCATCCGCGGCCGGGCGATCTGCGATCCGCACGCCGGCCCGCCCCTCGCCCGCCGCGCGCACGAGCGCCGCCGTGGCGCGCAGCAGCTGCTCCATCTGCCGCGCTTGGGCGTACAGCACGCCGCCCGCCTCGGTCAGGCTCACGCCGTTGCGGTCACGCACGAACAGGTTGGCTCCGAACTCGCGCTCGAGCAGGGCGACGTGCTTGCTCAGCGCCGACTGCGTGAGATGCAGTTCGCGCGCAGCCGCCGTGAAGCTGCCGCAATCGGCCACTTTCGCGAACTCGCTCAGATGCGCCGTCTCCATGCCCTCAGTCCGCCTTCTCCCGCCCGGCCATCTCGTGCGCCAGGTCGATGAGCTCCTGGCGGTTGTCTACGCCCGTTTTTTGGTAGATGTGCCGGATATGCGTACTCACGGTGCCCGCCGATATGAACAACGCCTCCTGGATGCGCGAGATGGTGCGCCCCTCCAAAAGCAGCGGCAAGACGTCGGTCTCGCGCGGCGACAGCCCGTAACGCTCGGCGATGAGCGCGCATGGGTCCGCCGGATCGTCCGATCCCTCCCCCGCCGGCTCATCCGACGTCGTCGGCCCCACCAGGCTGACCTCGCCGATGCCTATCTTGATGAGATCCGTCTCCGTGAACAAAAACAGGTGCGCTATCAGCAGAAGCGACACCGCCACCAACGTGACCAAGGCAAGGTCGAACATGCTCACGCCGATGGCCTCCAGCGAATGCGCGAACAACGACCCCGCCGTCTCGCCGCCGTAAAGCGCCACGAACCCCAAGCCGATAACGCGCGCCGGACTCACCCTGAAGCTCGACGACACGTCGATGCACACCACGCACAGCACGAGCACGAAGCAGTGGTACCCGCCGAAGATGAAAGCGCTCGAATACGTGTTGTTGTCGGACATGAACGGCGTGGACAAGCACCCCAAACACAGCATGAGCATGGACAGCCGGTAGGAGAAAAAGACGCTGTCGCGCTGTTGGAACACGGCGATCAAGCTGATGGCGAGCGACCCGACGAAACCAGCCAGAAACAGGTACGCGCCGAACGCGTCCTGCACGGCGTAGGTCTTGCAGCCCGACATCACGTCGAAAAACCCCATGAGCACGCCCACCAGAGCAGCCCCCGCAAGCGCCTTCGCGAACAAAGCGGACGTTTGGCGCGAGAGCTGCTGCTCGGGTTCGCGCGTCAACTGGGGAGTCGCGCCCGAACAACGCCGCAACAGGACGGCCGACGCCACGGGCATGACCGCGATGAGCCCAATGACCACCACCGACGGCCCCGCTATGAGCACGAACCCTATCACGAACGAAGCGCACAGGGACGAAGCCAACTCCACGAGCGCCAGGCGGCCGCCCAGCCCCGACTCCAGCTCTATCCAGCACAGGAACAGCACCGCCGAACCCGTGCCCGTCATGACCGCGCTCAAGCTGAGGGCGAGCATGCCCATGGGCGTGGCGAGGTCGGAGAACGGGGTGAGCACGGCGCCCGCGCTCATCATGAAGGCCGCGCCGGCGACGACGGAACGGTTGGCGCCCACGCGCTCGCGCCGCACGATGACGGCGACGAAGAGCATGGTGACCACCATGGCAACCAGCGAGATGAGCAGATTGGCGTACAGCGTGCCGCGCACGTCCGAGGAGAACCCGTAGGGCACGATGCTGTAAAACATCATGAACATCCAGAGCCACTGCAACGTGGCACCCGCAACGCGTCCAGGTGAGACGTTCGCGCCCAAGGCGGCGTCCCATGCACTCCGAATCTTCCCCATGCTTCCACACCCCCCTGAGTCTGCGCGAAGCGATGTTGCGCCGACCCCTGTCGACATGTCCGATTATACGGAACAGACAATTCCCCCTCTTCCGGATATTTATTCTAATTTAAGGATAATTTATGATGAGAATAAACCAAAACCCCTGTTCAAAGCCACACAGAATTTTTCATGATTGCAAAATCATGATTATTTATGATGCGCCGAATCCTCCTTCCCAGCGTTTGCGCGATGCTCTTGAGGCCCTCGCAACCCTAAGGTTCGCACCAGCGATCCGGGGTCTTTGCGCCACCGAAGGCCAAACGCCCGCCAGGCGGCAGCCCCCCGCCCCGGCCGCGAAAAAGCAGACGAGCAGGACGAGAATCGAGAGAAGGAGGAGGAGTATGGGCAACCTGACCATGTCGCGGCGCACGTTCGTCAAGACCGCCGCCATCACCGGCGCGGTGGCTGCGGCGTTCGGCGCATCGACGCGCACCGCACTGGCCGAGGAGACCTACCCGGTGGTTTCCGGACAGGACACCGTGGCCGTGAAGACGTGCTGCCGCGGCTGCGGCAAGATGGAATGCGGCGTCAAGGTCATCGTCCAGAACGGACGCGCCATCCGCGTGGAAGGCGACGAGGGCGCGTTCCAGTCCATGGGCAACTGCTGCACGAAGTCGCAGTCGTCCATCCAGGCGGCGTACCACCCCGACCGCCTGCACTATCCCATGAAGCGCACCAACCCCAAAGGCGAAGAGCCCGGGTGGCAGCGCATCAGCTGGGACGAGGCCATGCAGACCATCGTGGACAATTTCACGGAGATCAAGGCCAAGCACGGCGGAGAGGCCATCGCCTGCCAAGTGGGCACGTCGCGTATCTGGTGCATGCACTCGGAGTCCATCCTGAAGAACATGCTGGAGACGCCCAACAACGTGGAGGCATGGCAGATCTGCAAGGGTCCGCGCCACTTCGCCACCACCATGGTGTCGCAGTTCGCCATGTCGTGGATGGAGACGATCTGCCGCCCGAAGGTGTACGTGCAGTGGGGCGGCGCTTCCGAGCTGTCCAACTACGACGACTCGTGCCGCACCACCGTCGACGTCGCATCGCGCGCCGACGTCCACATCAGCGTGGATCCGCGCATGGCCAACATGGGCAAAGAGGCCGACTACTGGCAGCACCTGCGCCCCGGCACCGACGCCGCGCTGGGCTTGGCTTGGACGAACGTCATCATCGAGAAGAAGCTCTACGACGAGCTGTACACCAAGAAATGGACGAACGCCCCGTTCCTCGTGTGCGAGGACATGGAACCCTCCGGCTTCCCCACCGTGCGCACCGACGGCTCGTACTGGGACGTGAAAACCCTCCTGCTCAAGGAGAGCGACATCAAGGAGGGCGGCAGCCCGTACAAGTTCCTCGTGTACGACAACAACTGGGAAAAGCTCAAGGCCGAGGGCATCGAGCACCAGTACGGCGCGTTCACCTGGTTCAACGCCGACCAGGAGGGCAACATCGACGACACGGGCGGCTTCTGGGAGGGCGAGAACTACGACTCCGAGAAGGCGCGCGAGGGCCGCGAGGCCGCGCAGGACAACCTGCTGCCCGGTCAGACGCAGGGCTGGGTGCCCGACCTTCTGCCCTTCGACCCCGCCATCGACCCCGCCCTTGAGGGCGAGTTCGAGATCACGCTCAAGGACGGCCGCACCGTGAAGGTGAAGCCGGTGTGGGAGTATTACAAGGCGCGCGCCGCCGAGTACACCCCCGAGGTGGCCGCCGAGATCACCGGCATCCCCGCCGAGGAGATCGAGGCCGCGGCCACGGCCTACGGCACGCGTCTGGACCCCGAGAGCGGCTACGGCAACGGCGGCATCCAGTACATGCTGGCCATCGAGCACTTCTGCAACTGCATCCAAACCTGCCGCGTGTTCGACAACCTCGTGGGCATCACCGGCAACCTGGACACCCCGGGCGGCAACCGCGGCCCCACCATCGTGCCCATCGACGGCGATCTGCAGGGCTTCAGCGCCTGGGCGCCCGGCGCCTCCACCCCGCCCGCAGAGGTGAACCTCAAGCAAATAGGCCGCGACAAGTTTCCGCTTCTGGGCTGGTGGCAATACTGGGCCGACAGCCACTCGGTGTGGAACGCCGCCATCACAAGCGATCCCTATCCGCTGCGCGCCCTGTGGAACGAATCCGGCAACTTCATGAGCCAGACGAACACGAACCGCGCATGGGAGGCCCTCTGCTCGCTCGACTTCTACGTGGACCTCAACCTGTGGCACACGCCGCAAAACGACACGGCGGACATCATCTTGCCCGTGGCGCACTGGATTGAGCTCAACTCGCCACGCGCCTCGCAGGGCGCTTCCGGCGCCATGGGCGCCACGGTCAAGTGCGTGCAGCCGCCCGCCGAAGCCAAGTACGACCCCGAGATCGTCATGGACCTGGCACGCCGCATGAACTGGCCGTGGACCACCGAGCCCGGCAACGAATGGCCCGACATCAACTGGCAGCTGGACGACTCCATCAAGCTGCTCACCGACGACGAGCTCACCTACACCACCTGGCATGTGGAAAACGGCGTGCCCACCTTCGAACGCCACGGCGTTCCAATGGCCGAGGTCACGCCCAAGTACAAGACCTGGGACGAGTACGTGGCCGCCTTCCAAGAGCACGGCTGGTGGCAAGCCAAAGACATTGAGCCGCGCAACTGGGGCACCTACCGCCGCTACCAGACGGGCGCCCTGCGCGCACGCGACCGTGTGTGGGCGCGCCTCGACTACACGGCCGGCAAGGGAATCGGCAACTGGAAGCCGGGCTTCTTCACGCCGACCATGAAGCAGGAGATCTGGTCCACCGTCATGGAGTCGCACCATCCCGACAACCCCGAGTGGTTCCTGCCCTCCTACTGCGAGCCGCCGCACGGCCCCAAGGACGGCGACCGCATCAAGGAGTACCCGCTGACCGCCACCACCGGGCGCCGCATCCCCGTGTACTTCCACTCCGAGCACCGTCAGCTTCCCTGGTGCCGCGAGCTGTGGCCCGTGCCGCGCGTGGAGATCAACCCCAAGACGGCGGCCGAGTACGGCATCGAGCAGGGCGACTGGGTATGGATCGAAACCGAGTGGGGCAAGATCCGCGAGGTGGCCGACCTGTACTACGGCGTGAAGGAAGACGTCATCAACCTCGAGCACACCTGGTGGTACCCCGAGGTGCAGGACGCCGGCCACGGTTGGCAGCACTCGCAGGTCAACCAGCTGATCGACCACAACGCGCAAGATCCGCACGCCGGCAGCTCCAACCTGCGCGCCTACCAGGTGAAGATCTACAAAGCCACGCCTGAGAACTCGCCGTTCGGCAACCCCGTGCCCTGCGACAGCAACGGCACGCCCATCATCCACACCTCCGACGACCCGCGTCTGAAGGAATGGCTGCCCACCTACGAAGGGAGGGAGTAAACCATGACGAAAGCCATCTTTACCGACGTCAACCGGTGCGTGGGCTGCCTTGCATGCTCGGTTGCCTGCAAGGCCGTCAACAGCGTGCCCATTGGCAACTACTGGAACAAGGTCGTGCGCGTGGGGCCCAACCCCATCCCCGGCGGCTCGGGCCAGTACCCCGACGTGTACATGTACTTCCTGCCCATCAGCTGCCAGCACTGCGAGAACCCCGAGTGCGTGCACGTGTGCCCCACCGAGGCTTCGCACGTGGCCGAGGACGGCACTATCCAGATCGACAAGGAGAAGTGCATCGGCTGCCAGTTCTGCGTCATGGCCTGCCCTTACGGCGTCCGCTACCTCAACGAGGAGGAGAAGGTCGTCGAGAAGTGCACGCTGTGCGAGCAGAAGCTGCTCCAAGGCGAGCTGCCCCAGTGCGTTAGCCAATGCGGCGGCAACGCCCGCTGGGTAGGCGACACCGACGAGGGGCTCGACTCCTTCGTGGGATCGTTCGACTCGGCTGGCAACCAGCGCAAGATGACCGAGTTCTTGGAGCCGTTCGAGGAGTCCGACATCTACCACCTGCCCGACGTGGGCAACAAACCGTCGTTTGCCTACATCCTACGCGGACAGCATTGGGAAGGAGGCGATGAGTGATGGAAACGCAGTGGCCTCTCGTTATCTTCACGTTCTTCGTATGCGTGACCTGCGGCCTTTTGGGCAGCATGTCCGTGTTGGCCCTTAAGGGCCAAGGGCGCGACCTGCAGATGACGGCGCTTGTCGCATCTGCCGTGTCGCTCGTGATCGGCGGTATTGGGTCCTTCTTGCACCTGCAGCACTGGGAGCGCATCTTCAACGGGTTCGGGCACATCACGTCCGGCATCACCCAGGAGCTGATCGGGTGCGTGGTGCTCGCCATCCTCATCGTGGTGTGGTTCGTGATGCTGCGCGGCGGCAAGAAGCTGCCCGTGGGGCTGAGCGCAGTCACCCTCGTGGCCGCCGTCGCCATGGTGTGCGCCACCGCGCACTCCTACCTGATGGCCGCCATCCCGGCATGGAGCTGGGCGCTCGTGGTGTTCTACCTGGGCAACGCCCTCATGATGGGCCCCGTGGTGCTGTGGGGCATAGCGGCGATCAAGCGCGACCAGGAGGTCGAGAAGACCGCGATCGGCATGAGCCTTATCGGCGCGGCGGCCTCGCTGGTGGCCGATCTCGTGTACACGGCGGTGTGCGCCACGGCCACGTTCGCCAA
>NZ_CBDTNW010000022.1:0-3872 GCF_965361815.1 Rubneribacter sp. | reverse complement strand
ATTATAACGACCGACGTTGAAAATGATATGTGGCAGACATGCTGGTTTTGTGAACTGTGACCGCAAAAAGTAACGAAAGCGTTTCTTTCAGCAGTTCAAGTGGGAAAACCCCAGGCAGAACGAATTTCTTTATCCATGGTTTGCGCACTGGCAGATCGTTCAAAATTAAGCGGCTGCACAATTTTTGTTCGCTGACTTTTGTTCGTCGATTTGCGCAGCGTCGCGATGCCGGATTCGCAGTCTGCGGGAGGGGACTTCGCCTGCGTTCCGAGGGTCGTCCCTCGCTTTTCGAGGGCGGTGCGCCGTCGACAGTGCGCCGGAAAAGGATCGGCCCGGGGAGAGGGGAGCTCCGCCGGGCCACAAGGAGGGGGTGATGCGGTGCCTATGTGGCACCGACTCTGCTTTATGGGGTAAGCAGAAGCAAGGGTAAGGAGGGGATCTTTCCGCTTGCTGGCACTAAGTATAACCGACGACGTTGCAGATGGTATGTGCTGGGAGTGCGCGTTTTGTGGACTGGGTGTCGGGAAGGTAACGCGCCCGCTTCGCCGCCGTCTGCGCGCGTCTCCAGGCGGCATGCCCCAGAAAAGGATTGGGCCGCGGAAGGGGATTCCGCGGCCCACAAGGAGGGGGATGATGCGACGCTCGATGGCGTCGCTACTGCTTTGTAGGGGATACAAGCAGTGCAATCGAAAGGAGGGGAATCTCTCGATTGCAAATCCTATTATAGTGACCGCCCTTGAAAAACATGTGACCGGCTCATGTTCGTCTTGTGTGCAGGTCGCGGATGATCGATGGAGAGGCTTTCAGACGGCGGTGGATCGGGCGCCTTTCGGTGCGCGGACCGCCTCCCAACATCGCGCCCCGCCACCCAGCGTTGCCGCCCGCCTTCCCCCAACGCCGCAGCCGCCCGGGCGCCGCGGATCGCCCCTCGGCGCCCCGCCCCTCGGCAGCCCGCCCCGCTTCCCAACACCGCAGCCCGCCCCTCGGCACCGTTCTTTTGCTATCATAGGCATCCGACGAAAGGACTTCCCTATGCCCGATATCTCCCTGCGTTTTCATCGCGACATGCTCGTCCTGTCCGCTCCCGTGGCCGCAGCGCTGGCGCGCCAGGGCTTCGACGCATCGCTTGACCTCGAGTATGCGAACATGGTGGAGCCGGAGGCCGTTCGCGACGCATTGCGCCTCAACCAGATAGCCGGCGTTCAATGCCTGGTGGCGAACACGGCGGGCATCACGCCGGCGCGCCTTGCCCATCGCGGGCTGGAGGAGCGGGCGCCCGAGGTGGCGGGCGCGGCGTTGGAGGCCGCGCGCCAGCTGGCTCCGCAGCATCTGTTGGCGGAGGTGGGGCCGTGCGGGCTTCCCTTGGACCCGTCCAGCAAATCGTCGCTCAATGAGAACCGCGACCAGTACGCGCGCGCCGCGCGCGCATGCGCGGGGCAGGAGCTTGACGCGCTCTTCCTGAACGGGTTCGCCAACCCGACCGACCTCAAGTGCGCGCTCATGGGGGTGCGGCAGGTGAGCGACGTCGCGGTGTTCGCGTCGGTGGACGTGCGCGCCGACGGCCTGCTCGCCGATGGGCGGAACCCCTTCGACGAAGCCTTGGGGGTCATGGCGGATTTCGGGGCGTCGGTTGCGGGTTTCGCAACGAGGGCGCCTCTGGAGCGGGCCGAGGCGTTCGCGCGCATGGCGGCCGGTGTGGGCCTCCTTCCCGTTCTGGCCCAGCTGACGGTGACCGAGCATGCGCCCCGGCAGGGAGCCGCCACGCCGGAGAATCCGTATTACTGCCCCGACGTTTTGGTGGACGCCGGCGTGCGTTTGCGGGCGGCGGGCGCTCAGTTCCTGCGCGCGGCCGGGAAGGCCACGCCGGCGTACGCGGGCGCTCTAGTGGCGGCGAGCGCCGGGTTGGACGTCGTCCGCCCGGGCGCGGGGGCGTGAGCGCCATGGCGGGCCCGGTGCGCAAAAACACGGTGCGCAGCCCCCATTACGGGGCGCTCCAAAACGTGGTGGACGCCCTGTTCGCCGATGCGGGGACGAAGTCCGTCCGCCGTTTGGACGTGGTCGTGGCCGCCGAGTCGGCGGACCTTCCCGATGACTTGGCGGAGATCATCTCGCTGCTCCCTCCGGGCACCTACACGCGCCAGCGCCTGTGCGACCAACTGAACTCCGCCATAGGCGGGCACGCCTGGGGCCAGGTGTACGGAACCGTCGAGTAGCGCCGGGGCGGCTTTCCCGAAAGGCGCCCCGGCCTGCCCTCAGGGAAGGGCTTTTCGCGGCCGGACGGGGCCCAGGGTCAACATATAGTTGACGGAAGCGTGGATAATCTATGAAAGCCCCTGCAACGCCTTCGGGGGCACATCTTCTGCATGAAATCTACCCTTGCATGCGGGATGGCACCCGAGTACTATATATCACTGCTCGGACCGGGCACACCCGCTACATATTGTGGAAAACCCTGGTCATTACCTGTGGAAATCGTGGGCAGAAACAATGGGAAACCACAGTTCGCGCCCATAAAAGGAACGTCTCCGAAAACAAGGCGAAACATCGGCGAAGAGAGGATCGAGGGCATGGTCACCACCATCATCAAGCGCGACGGCCGCAGGGCGGAGTTCAAGGCTGGCAAGATTGCCGAGGCGGTGGAGAAAGCCTTCCAGGCCTGCGGCGCCATGCAGGACCGCGCGGTGGCCGAGGAGATCGCCCAGAACGTGGTGGCCAAGCTGGAAGCCGGCGCCATCGAGGGCGTGCCCACGGTGGAGGGCGTGCAGGACCTCGTGGAGGAGACGCTCATCGAGGCCGGCTTCGTGCAGACGGCCAAGTCCTACATCCTCTACCGCGCCGAGCGCAGCCGCGCCCGCGACGTGAACAGCCGCCTCATCCAAACGCTCAAGGACATCACGTTCTCCAAGGCGTCCGATTCGGACATGAAGCGCGAGAACGCCAACATCGACGCGGACACCGCCATGGGCACCATGCTCAAGTACGGCTCCGAGTCCGCCAAGCAGTTCTACGAGATGTGCGTCATCGATCCGAAGTTCGCGCGCGCCCATCGCGAGGGCGACATCCACATCCACGACATGGACTTCTACACGCTCACCACCACGTGCTGCCAGATAGAGCTGCGCAAGCTCTTCAAGGGCGGCTTCTCCACAGGCCATGGCGTGCTGCGCGAGCCCAACGACATCGCCAGTTACGCGGCGCTGGCGTGCATCGCCATCCAGTCCAACCAAAACGACCAGCACGGCGGGCAGGCCATCTGCGACTTCGACTACGGCCTGGCCGAAGGCGTGCGCAAGACGTATCGCCGCCTGTACAAGAAGCATTTGGCCGAGGCTGCGGATTTGCTGATGGGGCTTGAGGATGCGCGGACGTTCGCCCAGGACGCGCTCGACCGCGCGGAGGAGCGCACGGGCGCCTTCGCCAGCCTGCGCATGGACGAGGGATTCGAGGCCGTTGTGCGCGAGGAGCTTATGGGAGCCGGCGCCGACCGCGCAACCGCCGACCGCGCGATGGAGTACGCCGCCAAGAACGCGACGGCCGACACCGACCGCACGACGTTCCAGGCCATGGAGGCGCTCGTGCACAACCTGAACACCATGCACTCCCGCGCCGGCGCGCAGACGCCGTTCAGCTCGGTGAACTACGGCATGGACACCAGCCCCGAGGGCCGCATGGTCATCAAGAACATGCTGCTGGCCACCGAGGAGGGCCTGGGTTCGGGCGAGACGCCCATCTTCCCCGTGCAGATCTTCCGCGTGAAGGAGGGCGTGAACTACAACCCCGAGGACCCGAACTACGACCTGTTCAAGCTGGCCATGCACTGCTCGGCCAAGAGGCTGTTCCCCAACTTCAGCTTCCTGGACGCGCCGTTCAAC
>NZ_CBDTNW010000021.1:0-8685 GCF_965361815.1 Rubneribacter sp. | reverse complement strand
GGCCCCACAGCCGCGCGAACGCGCCCTTGCGCGCCAGCAGCTCCTCGCACGAGCCCGACTCGGCCACGCGCCCGTCGGCCATCACGTAGATGCGGTCGGCCTCGGCCACGGCGGCCAGCCGGTGGGTGATCACGATGACGGTCTTTTCGCGCGCAATCTCGCGGACGACCTCCATGATGGCGCGCTCGCTCTCCGCGTCCACGTTGGACGTGGCCTCGTCGAACACGTACACCGGCGCGTCGTGCAGAAGCGCGCGGGCAAGCGCCAGGCGCTGCCGCTGCCCTCCCGAGAGGTTCGACCCCTGCTCGGCCACCGGCATGTCCAAACCGCCCGAAGCGCGCACGAACCCGTCGGCCCGGCAGCGAGCGAGCGCCGCCCACAGCTCATCGTCTTCCGCCTGAGGATCGGCCAGAAGCAGGTTCGACCGCACCGTGCCTTTGAACAGGTAGCTGGAAAACGGCACGACGCACACCGTGCGCGCCACCGAGGCGCGCGACGCCTCCGCAAGCGGCACGCCGCCCAGCTCCACCTGTCCGGTGAAGCCCGCGTTGCGCCCGCACAGCACGCCCGCCAGCGTGGACTTGCCCGAGCCGCTCTCGCCCACGATGCCCGTGAACGACCCCGCCGGCGCTTCGAAGTCCACGTCCACAAGCACCTGCCGCTCGCCGTCGTAGGAGTAGCCCACCCTGCGCAAGGACACGCCTGCGCCCTGCGGGTCGATCACGCGCGATCCGCGCGCGGGTTCGGGCACGTCCAGGATGGAAAACATCTTGTCGGCGGCGGCCATGCCGTTCATAGCCGTGTGGAAAAACGACCCGAGCGCGCGCAGCGGGATGAAGAACTCGGCCGACAAGAACACCACGGCGAAGGCCGCGAACAGGGGCACCTGGCCGTTCGCGAACTGAACGAGCGCCACAACGACGCCCACCGCCGCGCCGCCGAACGCGAACAGGTCCATGACCGTGACCGAGTTCAGCTGCATGCGCAAAAGCCGCATCGTCGCGCGGCGAAACGTCTCGGCCTCCTCGTTCATGCGCGCATGGCGATCCCCGTCGGCCTGGTAGATCTTGAGCGTGGTCAGACCCTGCAGGTTCTCGAGGAACGCGCCGCCCAAGTCGGTGTAGGCGCCCCAGTAGGTGCGCATGACGCGCTTGGCGATCTTCTGCACCGCCACGATGGACAAGGGGATGAGCGGCACGCACGCCAAGAGGGCCGCCGCCGCGGGCAGGCACAAAGGCGCCAGGCACGCGAACAGCGTGAGGGGCGCCAAAACCGCGTAGAACAGCTGCGGGACGTACTGGCCGAAGTAGCTCTCCAGCTGCTCGCAGCCCTCCACGCTCACCTGCACGGCCTCGGCGGTGGGCACCCGCTCGGCGTAAGAGGGCCCGAGGCGCACGAGCTTGTCGTACACCTCTTGGCGCACCGCGCGCTTGGCGGCCTGCGCCGCCGCCAGCCCGCAGCGCTGCGCGCCCGCCAAGCACGCCATGCGCACCGCGATGGCCACCGCCGCCGCGCACCCCAGGCCCCAAAGCCACGGGCCCACGTCGAGCACGCCCTCGAACCACTCCTGCACAAACAGGCCGAACAGAACCATGAGCGCCACGTTGGCCGCAAGCGCGACCCACTGCAGCACCACGTTGGCCACGATGGGCCCGCGCGCGGCGGGCACCATGCGCAGAAGACGCATGCTGAACACGCCGCCCTACCTCTCCGTCGCCGCGTCCGCCGAGCGCCCGCGCACGGCCGACCCCCGCCCGAGGCCCGCGCGTCCGTGCGCTTCGCCCCGATCGGTGCGCACCACGAACCCGAAGTAGACGACATGCGCCACCCACACCACGGCCACGACCGCGCGTCCCACCGGCACGCTTCCCATGAGCGCGAACGAAACGCCCAGCACGACGGTAAGCGGCGCGAGCAGCAGCAGCTTCGCGCGCACGGTCATGGCGCGCTTGGTGGCATAGCCCTCCACCACCGTCCGATAAAGCCTCGTCGAGCGGAACCACGCGTTCACCCGTTCGGAGCTGCGCGCAAAGCAGAACGCCGCCACCAGCAGAAACGGCGTGGTCGGCAAAATGGGGACGACCGTCCCAACCGCCCCCAGCCCAAAACTCGCGAATCCTCCCACGGCCCACAGCCGTCGCGCGATCGTGCGTTTGCCCATGAAGCGCATCCTCCGTCCTGCGCTCCGTCCCCACCCAAAGGACGCGGTCAGCGCAATGTTTCCAATAGCTAACATACGGAAGGATACGCGATTCCCAGCAATTTGTAAACCTTGGCTAATTTCAAGGTGAAAGACAGGGTCCTTCGAAGGCGCGGGGCATCCCGGCTTCGATGAGAAGGATCCACAAGCTGCAAGGCCAGCCCCGCGCATGGTCCGCCTGCAGCCGGTCTGCGCCGCGCACGATCACGCGACCGGACGGCATCCGGCGCCGCCTCCGCGCAAGCCGCCCAGCGCGGCCCGCGCGCGGCGAAGCGCCCCTAGTTGCCCTCCCCCTCCTTCTCGGGCACCAGGAAGATGAAGACGAGCGAGCTTGCGAGCAGCAAAAACGGGTAGAACAGAAACGGGATGATCTGAAACGCCGACACCGCGTAGCCAAGCTCGGTCGCCGCCGATATGGCCACGAGCATCTGGGCGCCGTAGGGGATGACGCCCTGAAACACGCAGGAGAACGTGTCCAGGATGGAGGCCGTCTTGCGCCGCGTGATGCCGTAGGTCTTGGCCATGTCGGCCGCAATGGGGTTGGCCATGACGATGGCCACCGTGTTGTTGGCCGTGGCTATGTCCATGGCCCCCACTAAAAGCCCCATGCCCAGCTGCCCGCCCTTCTTGCTCCTAAACAGGCTCTTTATGCCGTTCAAAAGAGCGGTGAAACCTCCGTATTCCCTGATGAGCGCGCAGATGGCGCTCACGAGCACCGCCACCATCGTGGTCTCGAACATCCCTGCCGCGCCCGACCCCATGTTGGCCAGAAGGTCGGTGGGCGCCGTGGCGCCCGTGGCCACCATAATGATCGATCCCGTGAGGATTCCCAGCAAGAGCACCACGAACACGTTCACGCCCACGATGCCGCCCACAAGCACGATGAGGTACGGGATGAGCTGGACGAGGTCGTAGTCGTTGTGCACCGTGCCGCTGATGTCGGACCCCAAAGACAGCACCAGGATAACGACGATCGTCACCAGCGCCGCCGGCAGCGCGATCTTGAAGTTCTCGCGGAACTTGTCCTTCATCTGGCACCCTTGACCCTGGCAGGCGGCGATGGTGGTGTCCGAGATGAACGAGAGGTTGTCGCCGAACATCGCGCCGCCCATGACGGAAGCCACGCACAGCGGCAGATCGAACCCCGACGCGGCCGACACCGCCACGGCGATGGGCGTGATGAGCGTGATGGTGCCCACCGACGTTCCCATGGAAAGCGACACGAAGCAGCTCACCACGAACAGCACGACAACCGAGAACTCTGCGGGGATGATCGAGAGCATGAGGTAGGCCACGCTCTCGGCGCTGTCGCGCCCCACCGTGCCCACGAACACGCCGGCGGCCATGAAGATGAGGATCATCGTGACGATGGTCTTGTCGCCAATGCCCCGCCCCATGACAACCAGCTTGTCATCGAAGGGCAGCGCGCGGTTCTGGAAGCACGCCACCATGAGCGCCACCAAAAACACCACCACGATGGGGATGCTGTAGAACCCCATGGAAATGCCCAGCGCGTACTCGAACAGCACGCCAAGCCCCAGGTACAGCACAAGGAACACCCCGATGGGCAGAAGCGCCCTCACGTTGCCTTTCTCCATTGACGATCCCTTCTTCGGAAACAAAACCCGCCTATTGTACCCTACGGGCGGCGGTTGAGCGCGTGCAGGATGCCCAAACCGCGCAAAGTGAGGTGATCGTCGGCTGCGCGGATACGCGAGGAGAGGGCGCGCATCGTCTGCGCATCCTCCCCGGTGGCGATGACGAGCGTCTCGTAGCCCAGCTCGCGCCACACCATGTCGATGAGGCCGTCTATGCGCGCCACCTCCCCCATGACCACGCCCGCCTGCACGGCCTCGCGCGTGCTCTTCCCGATGACGGACGCGGGCGTGCGCAGGTCAACCACCGCAAGCTGCGCCGCCGCCTCGGCCAAGGCGCGCGCCGAGAGCTTGAACCCCGGCGCGATGATGCCGCCCACGAACACGCCGTCTTCGTCCACCACCTCGAAGTTCGTCGTCGTGCCCAGATCGACCACCAGAAACGGCGGCTCGTAGGACTCCTTGGCCGCCGCGAGGTCGGCTATGCGGTCGGCCCCTATCTCGGCCGGGTCGTGGTAGCGCATGCGCACGCCCGTTTTAAGCCCCGGCCCCACAACAAGCGGACGGCGGCCAGAAAGCGCCGCCACGGCCGCCGTCCACGCATCGGTCAGCCCCGGCACCACCGAGGCCACGATGCCGTCGCGCACCTCGGGCACGCGCTCGGTCGCATGCAGAAACGACAGCGCCGCCGCGCGCGCCTCGTCGGCGGTCATGCGCTCGGGCGTGGTGAGCGACCACGTGGCGGCCAGATCGCCGTCCTCGAACAGCCCAAGCCCCGTCGTGGTGTTCCCCACATCCACCGCCAGCACCGTCCGCGCCGCAGCCTCTCCCCTCTTGTCCATGTCCGTCCGCCCTTCCTTTCGCGCCGCCGCGCGTCCCGCGCCTAGTTGAACTTGAAGATCCTTTGGGCCATGCGGTAACCGGTGATGCCGATCTTGCGTCCCAGCTGCGTGGGCAGGTTCGTGCCCATGTTGAGCGCGCTGCGGCGAATGCGCCCGTAGACGTCCGGGTTTTTGCACTTGAGATAGTCCCAGATGGCCTCGCGCTTGCCTTCGGCCTCGTCGGTGCCTATCATGCGCAGGAAGATGGAGCAGATGCACATCATCATGGACAGGTAGCCTTCCATGTAGCGCTCCAAGCGCCTCTCGGGCACCTCTCCGGGCAGCCGCACCGCGTCTATCATGAGGCGCGTCACGCGCAGCTGCTGGTCGATGCGGCCCATCATGACGCTCTCGTTCACGCTCTGGTCCTCGCGGCCGATGAAGTAGCGGTACATGTCCACATCGCGGTAATAGATGGTCTTCACATGCGGCAGCGGCACGTACACGAAGATGTTGTCCACGTAGAACGTGTGCCTGGGCAGTTCGAGTCCGACCTCGCGCAGAAGCTCGGTGCGGTAGATGACCGAGTGCATGAGCAGGTACTGGCTCTGGCCGAAGTGCCCCGCCTCGTCCCAGCCGAACTCGCGGCCCTCGGGGAAGACGTTGCGGTAGTGCATGACCGTGCGCGTTCCCTCGTGCACCTTCTCGTACACGTAGTTGCCCACCACAAGGTCGGTGGGATTCGGACGAGACGCCTGCTCGCGCAGGTAAGCCATGATCTCGCGCATGGCAGCCCCGTCAAGCCAGTCGTCGGAATCCACCACTTTGAAGTACAGGCCGGTGGCGTTGGAGAGGCCCGCGTTCACCGCCGCGCCGTGGCCCCCGTTCTCCTGATGCACGACGCGGACGACGTCGGGGTGGCGCGCGGCCCACGCATCGGCCTTGGCGGCCGTGTCGTCTTTGGTCGAGCCGTCGTCCACGATGATGACCTCCACATCGTCGCCGCAAGCGAGGACGGACTCGATGCACGCGTCCATGTACGCGGCCGAATTGTAGCAGGGTATGGCGAACGAAACGGTTTTCACGGCGGCCTCCTAACCCACCAGCTCGTCGGCCAGCGAAAGCGCGCGTCCGACGATGACGTCCATGTTGTAGTAGCGGTACTCGGCCAAGCGCCCGAGCGGATGGAAGTTCGGCAGCTTCTCCGTGAGCGCCAGGTAGCGCTCGTAGTGCGCCCGGTTCTCGTCGGAGAGGATGGCGTAGTAGGGCGTCTGCGACTTCGGGTCCTCGTAGGGGCGGCTGTACTCCTTGCACGTGGTGGTCTTGGGGTGCCTCTGCCCCGTGAGGCGCTTGAACTCGGTGACGCGCGTGCAGTCTTCGGTCACCGTGAAGTTCACCGTGCCGCACGGCAGCACGAACTCGGCGTCGTGCGTCTCGTAGACGAAGTCCAGGCTGCGGTACGGCAGGCGGCCGAAGCGCGACAGGAACAGCTCGTCAAGCGGGCCGGTGTAGACGATGGGCCCTTCGAAGGGCGCGTCCTTTATGAGGATGGCCGAAAGCGGCGCGCGCTCCTCGCCGCTTTCGAACTCCAGATCGAACACGCTCTCGGCTTCGGTGCCCAGGCACACGCAGATGCCCTCGTGATCGAGCATGCGCTCGAACAACGCCGTGTAGCCCTTAGCCGGCACGCCCTGGTAGGCGTCTTGGAAGTAGCGGTTGTCGCGCGAAACGAACACGGGCACGCGCGCCGTGACCGACGGATCCACCTCCTCGGGGGTGAGGCCCCATTGCTTCTGCGTGTAGCAGAGGAACACGTTTTCGTACACGAAGTCGGCGACCTCGGCCAGCTCCGGATCGTTCTGGGCGCGCAGCTCGGTGATGGCCACCTTGCGTCCGTCGCCGAACACATCCGCAAGCTTCCGCGCAAGGCGCGCGCCGCGCTCTTTCCCGAAGGCGACCTCCAGGGAGTTTTTGTTGAACGGCACGGGCAGGTACGTGCCGTACCAGTCGGCCAGCACCTCGTGCTCGTAGTCGCGCCAATCGGAAAAGCGCCGCACGTAGCTAAAGACGCGCGCGTCGTCGGTGTGGAAGATGTGCGGTCCATGGCGGTGCACGAGGATGCCGGCCTCGTCCAGCTCGTCGTACATGTTGCCGCCGATATGGCCGCGCTTCTCGATGACGAGCACGCGCCTGCCGCCGCGCTCGGCCAGCTCGCGCGCCGCCACGGCCCCGGCAAAGCCGCTGCCGACGACCACGGCGTCGAAATCGCCCTTGTCAAGCTCCCTGAAATCGCAGTAGCGCACGCCCATGGTGCAACCTTTCCTGTCCGTCGAACCGCCCGGGCGCGCATGCGGCGCCATCCCGAAACGGGCTTTTTGGCCCCGTCCGGTAAGCCGGAGGCTATTTTACCGAAAAGGCGAGGCGGTGCGTGGATTATCATACGAAGGGGACAACTGCGAAGGAGGCGCCGCGACGCCCGAGATCGCGCGCCGAAGAAAGGACGGTGCCATGAGCTCGTTTCTGGAATCCATGCTCGCCCGCGCCAAGGCGGACAAGCGAACCATCGTGCTGCCCGAAGGCGACGACGAGCGCACGCTCGCCGCAGCCGAGCGCATCCTGGCCGATGACGTGGCCGACCTCGTCATCTTGGGCGACGCGGACGCCATCGCCGCAAGCCCCTACGCGCTCGACGGCGCGCGCGTCATCGACCCGCGCGCTTCCGACCTGCGCGAAGGCTTCGCACAGACCCTCTTCGAGCTGAGGCGGGCCAAGGGCATGACCGAGGAAGAGGCGCTTGCCCTCACAGACGACGTGCTGTACTTCGGCGTGATGATGGTGAAGGCCGGCCAAGCCGACGGCATGGTGGCCGGCGCGTGCCACGCGACCGGCGACGTGCTGCGCCCGAGCCTGCAGATCCTGCGCACCGCGCCGGGCGTGAAGCTGGTGAGCTCGTTTTTCGTGATGGCCGTTCCCGACTGCGACATGGGAGAGAACGGCACGTTCCTGTTCAGCGACTGCGGGCTGGAGGTGCAGCCCGACGCCGAGAGGCTGGCGCACATCGCCGTGAACTCCGCGCAGTCGTGGAGGGAGCTTATGGGCACCGATCCCGCCGTGGCCCTGCTGTCGCATTCCACCTACGGCTCGGCCAAAAACGACGACGCCGCGAAGGTGGTGGAGGCCACACGCATCGCCCGCGAGCTGGCGCCCGAGATCGACCTGGACGGCGAGCTGCAGCTCGACGCCGCCATCGTGCCCGCCGTCGGCGCGTCGAAGGCGCCGGACTCCCCTGTGGCCGGACGCGCGAACGTGCTGGTGTTCCCCGATCTGGACGCCGGCAACATCGGCTACAAGCTGGTGCAGCGCCTCGCGCGCGCCGAGGCGTACGGCCCCATCACCCAGGGCATCGCCGCGCCGGTGAACGACCTGTCCCGCGGCTGCACGGCCGACGACATCGTGGGCGTGATCGCCATCACCTGCGTCCAAGCCCAGGCGAAAAGGGCCAGGTAGCGCAACTGCCGCAACTGCCGACAAGCGGCGTGGACCCAACGTTCGCGCCGCCGTGAAACGAAAGGAACCGCCATGACCGACTGCCTGTTCTGCAAGATCGTCGCCGGGGAGATCCCCTCGGCGAAGGTGTACGAAGACGACGTCTGCTACGCCTTCGACGACATCGAGCCGGAAGCCCCCGTGCACACGCTCATCGTGCCGAAGGAGCACTACGACAACCTGCAAGACGACGTGCCGGCCGAGCTTTTGGGCCACCTGCTGTCCGTCGTGCCGAAGGTGGCCGCCCTCAAGGGCGTGGACGAGACGGGCTTCCGCTGCGTGGTCAACACCGGAGAGGACTCGGCGGCCACAGTGCCCCACCTGCACGTCCATGTGCTGGGCGGCGTGAAGATGGGACGCTTCACTTTCGAGAACTCCCAACGCGCCTAGCCCCTGCCGGCCGGGGGCGGCGAAAGCCCCCCCTTCCCAACCAAGGGCGCTTTCGCCGCCTTTCGGCCCCCTGCCGACATGCGGAAGGCCGGTGCGCAAGACCGAAACGCGGGGGGGGCCCTCCTTTCCGGGG